>JAICQI010000380.1 GCA_025937955.1 Pyrinomonadaceae bacterium | reverse complement strand
CATTGGTTGTTTTCCAGATGCCGCCGGCAACTGCCGCGGCATACATCACGTCAGGATTGATCGGATCGATCAGCAGGGTGCGCGTGCGGCCGCCAACGTTGCCCGGACCGATTGGTTGCCAGGTACCGAGTGCACCGCTTGTCGAAGCGCTGCCGTCACCGGCGCCGCCGCCGCCAGTGCTGTTGGGAAATTCTTCGTCTTCACCGTTGAGCACTTCGTCGAGATCGCCATCCGCCTCGGTCGGTGCAGGCAGGTTCTTGTTGCGCGCGCTCGAGAAGCGCTTCATCTTTTTAATCTTCTCTTTTGCCTGGAAGTAGCGTTCGACAGGAAGGTGCTTCTCGCCTTTTGGCAGTCGCTTTTGCAAATACCACTCGATTGACTCGCGTGGCTGATCGGAGCGAAGCACTTCCTCGTCCTCTTCGCCTTTAAATAAGAAAGCGAGCCGAGGGTTGCGCTTGATCAGCTCACGTCGCTTCGCGAGCTCTCGGCGTGACTCACGCTTTGTACGAGTCTCCCGATCACGTTCCGAAGTTTTGGATGCTTTACGCTCAACGCGTGATTTCGATTGTTTTGGGGCCTTGTTGTCGCGTGCGAACGAGGCAACGCTGTTCGATAGTAGAGTACAGATCAGAAACAGTGACGTAAGCAAGCCGCGCATGGGTAGATTTCCTTTCGTGAAACGCTGACAGTTATCGCGTGAAGCGCCGACAGTTATCTAATGCCAAATCTCCTACTTCGGCTCGTAACAGAAGGAATGGAGATAAAACTTAAGGGAGTTGTTAAAACCTCAATGTGAGAGGCAGGGCGGCGCGCATTATAAGCCATGTCTGGGCGTTTAGCCATAGGAACGCAAAAGCACAAAAAGGCGGCGGACTCCTTTATGCTTTTTGTGCTTCTTTGCGCTAAGTACGACAGGCGATTACCTGACTTTCACCATGACGTTGCCGCCGCCGAGCGGGAGCAGCGCGGTGGGGGTGCCGACGCGGCGCCAGATCAGGCCGTTGTTGTCAAAGATGGTGATTGCGTAGGCGTCACTCTGGCGTGGCAGCAGCAAGTCGCCGTCGCGTGCGTCCACGGTGAACGTGAAGTTGCCGAACGATTGCACCGCCAGACCAGTAGCCGGATCGATCTTCTGAACCACGCATCTGGCCTTGAACGACGAGCGATTCAAGACGGTTGTGCCGGGCTCAGTCGAGAAGTTCAGGAAACCATCCTGCCAGGTTGTGTCCTTCACAACGTAGTTGAAGCCATCCGTGCCGCGGAAAACGAGGATCGAGTTGCCCTTCAGTTTTCCCTTTGCATTGCGGACAGTGAAGGCGAAATTGGCCTTGCCGTTGGCACTTTCGCTATCGGGTACCCAACCGCCACCAGACGTCTGCTGATCGTTAGTGCCGATCGCAACGTTGATCGTGCCGAGACCGACAGGGTTCGCGGTCCAGTAACCGTTATTCGCGTCGATCTTGACCTTCACGACGTACGTGTCCGCCGTCAAACCGGCGAGGACTAACGCATCGCCGTTAACATCAACCGGCACGCCTCCAATTGTGATGTCCGGCATGTTACTGAGGTTATTCAACTTGAACAGCTCAAACGTTACTCGCGCCAGCGTAAGATCGCCTGGCGCACCATCCGCTTCCTGCGTCAGATGTGCTCCGAGACGCACGGTTGCCGTGGTTATCGTTGGACCAGCGGTGACAACGCCCAGGTCGCCAGTGTACAAAGTCTCCGTTGTTTCCTTATTGACGGTAATCGTGACCGTTGCATTCGTAGTGGCGTTATCCGGATCAACCACCTGGAGATTGATCGGATAAACCCCCGCTACCACGAGGGGATTGCCGGAGATCGTCAACGAACCGACGCCGGTTGGCGTAACAGTCAATCCCGCCGGTATCGACGAGAGCACCGTCAGGTTCAAATCCGCAGTTGAGTCGTCGACATCCGAGACAGATACAGTGACGGGTGTGATCGGATCGCTGTACTGCATCGATTGCGACAACAAGTTAACCGTAAACACCGGCGCATCGTTGACGGCGTTGACGGTCACGTTGACAGTGGCTGTCGCGGTGCTGCCGTGTCCGTTGTCGACTGTATAGGTGAATGAGTCGCTGCCAGAGACGTTCGCCGCTGGTGCGTAGCGAACGGTCTTGTCCGGATTGATTGAGACGGTCCCGTTTGCACCCTGCGTCACCGAAACCACATTTAATGTGTCGCCGTTCGAATCATTAGCCAGCACGTTGATGTCAACCGGTGTGTCTTCGTCTGTGGTGGCAGTGTCGTTGTTAGCAAGTGGCCCCGCATCCTGAGTGATCGTTACGTTGCGGCCGGCAACGGTGAGCGTCCCGACACGCGCCACGCCGGTTGTGTTCGACGCGACCGTAAAGTTGACTGTTCCGTTTCCATTACCACTCGCTCCGGAATCGATCGTGATAAACGAGCTGTTACTCACCGCGTTCCAATCGCACGGCCCAGTGGCAGACAAGTTCTTCGTCACTGTCACGCTGCCCGTGTTACCTGACGACGAGAAAGTCAGGTTCACCGGTGAAACGGTTGCACACGATGCAGGAATGGTGACTTTGAAAGCGCCGCGACCGTGTGTGAAAGCAAACAAGGTGGTCACGCCGTTGTTGTTCACCGCCGAGAGCGACTCCACTACCGTATTCGAGAAGCCTGTGGTTTCAGTTGCCCAGTTCTGCCCGTTATCGAGTGAGACGAACACGCCGAGATCGGTGCCGACGTAGATGCGTTGACTGTCATTCGGATCGATAACGACGCAGTGCACCGGAATATCCGGAATGGCATTCACGTTTCCGGGTGTCTGCGTTCCGTCAGCGAGAGTCCAGGTTGCGCCTCCGTCCGTGCTTCTGAACACGTGACCGGCGCTGGTGCCGTTGGCGTTCGGTGTGCCGTTGAAGTTCGAGATTGTGGCCCAGACGTTCGAAGGGTTCGTCGGATCGTATTCGACCCACGAGATCGTGCCGTTGCCGTTACCGCGTGGCGTAAATGACTGTAGCCATGTTGAAGCCAGAACACTCGCTGCGTTAGCAGTTAGTCCCACAGTTGTACGACGAAGCTGTCCTGAAGCGGCGCCGTTTATGACTACGTTAGAGTTGGCCGGCGAGATCGCCAAGGCGGTGATTGAGCCGCCGGTCTGTTGCGCGCTGCTGGTCCTGGTCCAATTCGTGGCGTTGTTGTCGGTGCGCCACATGAAACGGCCTCCGATCCACAAACGCGTCGGCGTAGTGGGATCCATTCTGAAGACCGTGATGAACGGGAATACATCGCCGCTGATTCCAGTAATGACAGGAGCGGAACTTGCGCCGCCGTTGGTTGACCTGCGCAATGAGAGACCGGTCGATTCGAAGAATATCGTGTTCGTATTGGCGGGATTCACTGCAACGTAGCCGCCGTCACCACCGTTAATGCGTTCCCATGCATTTGGACCAGCGACGTCCGTGCCGCGAATGGTGCCGTTATCCTGTGTGCCGCCGAAGTAAGTTTGGCCGTTCGGATACGGCAGGCCGTGATAGAACTGCGTCACTGCATAGCCGTTATTCAACGCGCCCCAAAGCACCGGATCGGGAACCGTGAAGGTCGCGCCCGGCGCGAATGGATTACCGCAGATCGGACTCGCGGGCGTGATGGTGCCACCACTCGGCGTGATGCCGTTCGCGTAGCCGACGTTGGCAGTCGTCGCGTTCTCACTCTTAAACAGACCTCCATCGTTTGCGGCAAACATCGTTTGATTGGTAGTACCGTTGTAGTTTGGATGGAAAGCGATTACGTGATTGTCGGAGTGAACGAATTGCGCATTGACGCTGTTGTTTGGTGGAGTGCCGTTACCCTGAAACCACCAGTACGAGGCAACGCCCCAGTTGACACCGCCGTTGTCTGAACGGAACAGATCGACACCGCCTGCCCACACCCTCTCGGGATTCATCGGATCTACGACAATTGTGTTGTCGTACCAGCCCTGATTCAGCATCTGGCTGGTGCCGGTTCCGCACTGCGTCAAGACACCATTGACCGGGTTACTGAGCAGTAGCGTGTCTTGCAGATTGGGACTGTTGTTGCGCACCTGTGTGGTCCATGAACCGGCATCGCCTGAAGAGTTAGACCGGAAGACGCCGAGCAGGCCATCGGTGTATGAAAGGCTGGGGAAGTTTGGATTTGTTCCCGCTCCGCACGAAATACACGTTGCCAGCGCGTAGATGATGTTTTGATTTGAGGGGGCGATGGCAAGCGAGGTGCGGCCCTGGTTGACTTCGGAGAAAATGTCCTGCCATGTTCCAGCGCCGCCCGCGTCGGTGTTGCGGAAAATGTGCGCGCGTGCAAACGTGCCGACGGAGGCGAAGATGTAGTCGGTTGCCTGATCGGTACGCATGACGAGGTCCATGGCGCCGTTCGCGCCATTTGTAACGTTGGAGACTAGTGCCTGGTTCCAGGTCGAGCCGCCATCGAGACTGCGCCATACGCCGGTGCGTGTAGCAGCGTAAACGTGCTGGCCATTCGACGGGCTGACGACGATGTCGTTCACGAAGAAGAAGTCTGCATTCGACGCGGTGGCGGACAAGCGTGTCCAATTTGCGCCGGCGTCTGTCGACTTGAAAATGCCTGCGCCGCGCACGCCGTCAGCATTGAGAAATCCCTCTCCGGTACCGGCATAGATCGTGTTTGAATCCGTTGGATCGAACGCCATGCAGGAGACTGCGATGTTTGCGAGAAAGTCATTCAGTGGCGTCCATGAGTCACCGCCATTGGTCGTTTTCCAGATGCCGCCGGCAACTGCTGCGGCATACATCACGTCAGGATTGATCGGATCGATTAGCAGGGCGCGAGAGCGACCGCCTACGTTGCCGGGGCCGATCGATTCCCAGGTGCCGAGCGCGCCACTCGTTGAACCGATAGCACTAGCACTCATCATGCTCTTGGAGAACGCTATAACTTCATTGAATAGTTCATCGCCGTCATCAAACTGAACTTGAGCCCCCAGCGTCTTGTTGCGGGCGCTTGAGAAACGCTTCATGCGTTTGATCTTCGCGTTTGCCTCAAAGTAACGTTCGACGGGCAGCTGCCTCTCGCCGTTTGGCAGTCGCTTTTGCAAATACCACTCGATGCGCTCGCTTGGCTTGACGTAGCGCTCAACTTCGTTCTCCTCTTCACCTTTAAACAAATCAGACGGCCGGGGATTGGGTTTGATTTGTTCTCGTGATTCACGTGTACGCGCCCCTGGCTCACGTGACGAAGTTTGGGATTCGTTGCGCTCAACACGCAAATCTTGTTGGGGTGGGTACTTATTGGCGCGTGCGAATGAGGCAACGCCATTTAAAAGTAGAGTACAAATCAGTGTCAGGCACGTCAGCAGGCCGCGCATGGTAGATGTGTCCTTTCAGTGAAGCGCTCACAGTTCTTGTCGGGAAGCGCCTACAGTCGGTCTTACCCATCTCCTGCTTCGGCTCGAAACTAGAAGGAGTAGAGAAAAAGCTCGATTTGTTAAACCTCAATGTGAGAAATAGGGCAGAGCGCATTATAAGTCATTTAAACGGTGTTTAGCCACAAAAAGCTCAGAAGCGGACCAACATTTCCCGTAAGTTGTTCGTGCCGTAGCGCTTTTATGGACCACTTAAATTTACCTGAGAGTCGGAAGTCGTTCCTGGACCACCCGACCCTGTCCGGACTGTCACCCTTTATTTAACTGCTTTTCTTGTAAAAACTAACCGTTGCCCGATACCTTCGTGTAATAGACGTGCCTCCATGGGTCGTGGTCTACTTCTGCAGCGCGAGTGTCATAGATGAAGACCCTGGGTGTGAGGATTCTCGAAAAACGAAAGGAGTTAATAGTGTCCAGTGTTGCGACGAACAAGCTAGAGGCCGAGCCGAAAGCCGAATCAGTTGAAGTGGCCGTGCTCGCGGGCGGCTGCTTTTGGGGTGTCGAGGACATCCTGCGCGATGTTCCCGGAGTGATCGACACCGAGGTTGGCTACACGGGCGGCCACCTGGAAAACCCAAGGTCTGAGGATTTGCATTACGGTAAGTCTGGACACGCGGAATCGGTTCGCGTGACCTTCGACCAGT
>JAICQI010000275.1 GCA_025937955.1 Pyrinomonadaceae bacterium | reverse complement strand
TCAGTCTCGGAGCGGGCGCAGAGATCGACAAGCTTGTCGAAGATTATCTTTCGGACCTGAAGACTGATCAGGAAACGAATGTAGGTCAATCCAGGCTCTTGTTTGATCGATTGGTGCAGCCGCTACACAAAGAACTTGCGGGCGCTAGAGCTTTATATATAGTCCCCGATGGTAGCTTGTACTCACTGCCTTTTGAAGCAATACACATCAACGACAACACGCTGCTTTCAGATCTGTTTGGAGTGACTTACCTGGAAGCGGCGAGAGATTTGCTCCGCCCCCGGGACGAAGTAGGGCAGCCGTCGGAACCTGTCGTAATCGCTGCGCCGGACTACGATCTCGCCGGCACAAGCGGAGACAAGTCAAAGCTATCGGAACATGAAGTCTCACAACTCTTCCCTCCGCTGGCAGGAGCTGCCGAAGAGGGCCGGCTGGTGGCAGAGTTGTTGGGGACAGAGGCGATTACGGGAGCGGCTGCGACTGAGACTCGATTGAAAAGTGTTTCTTCGCCCAGAGTTTTGCACCTGGCCACGCACGGATACTTTCTCCCTGTCCGGCGCGACGAAGTCTATGACTCGGTCGAAATGATCACAATACCTGGCGAGGGCACTTACATCGTCGAAGCGAAACCGAAGTATGTAGAAGTTGATAGCTCGCCATTTCACCAGTCACGACTTCAGAATCCGATGCTGCGTTCTGGAATGGCGCTGGCAGGAGCGAATACGTGGATCAATCGCCGCGATTCCCGGCTCGAGGCTGAAGATGGGCTATTGAGTAGTGCCGATATCACCGGGTTGGACCTTCGTAGTACTGAGCTTGTTGTTTTATCCGCCTGTGAAACTGGTCTGGGAGTCATTGACGATACCGAGGGCGTGCTCGGAGTTAGAAGAGCATTTGTTATTGCCGGAACTGATTCGCTCGTGTGCAGCTTGTGGAAGGTACCTGATGAAGAGACGAAGCAATTGATGGTTAGCTTCTATAGTCATATCAAGAATGGCGCTCGTCCGTCCGCTGCCCTCAACCTGGCCAAGGAAGAATTGCGCGGGCAAGGGTATTCACCACTTGCCTGGGCCGGGTTCATTCACATCGGCCGATTTTAGCCACAAAAAGGCACCAAAAGCACAAAAGTGAATCAATAAACTAAGTAGTATCTTTTGTGCCTTTTGTGGCTTACAAATTCTCCACGATGTAGTCGAGCATCATTTGGCGCATGTGTTTCAACAAGAGCGGATCGGTGACGCCGTGGCGGGATTTTGGGTAGAGCATCAACTGAAACTGCTTCCCTGCTTTCTGTAATTCGTAAACGAACTGCATCGTGTTTTGCATGTGTACGTTGTCGTCGATCGTGCCGTGGATGAGTAACAGTTTGCCGTGCAGGTTCTTGGCGGAGTGCACGGGTGAGCTCTTCTTGTAGCCTTCGGGGTTGTTCTGCGGCGTCTGCATGTAGCGCTCGGTGTAGATGCTGTCGTAATCGCGCCAGTCAGCGACGGTGCCGCCCGCGATGCCGATCTTGAATGACTGGCTGTGCGTGAGCGCGTAGCTCGTCATAAAACCACCGTAACTCCAGCCCCAGATCCCAATGCGAGTTCCGTCGATGTATGGCTGGCTCTTTAACCACGTCAACCCATCCTCGATATCGCGCAACTCCAGCTCGCCGAAATTCTTGTACACCGGCCACGTCGACTCGAGACCTTTACCGCTCGCAGTGCGATTGTCGCAGACCCAGATGATGTAACCCTTTTGGGCCAGCAACTGGTGAAACATGTACGTTTGCCCGCCCCAACTATTGCGCACCTGCGGCGCGTGTGGTCCACCGTACGTAAAACTCATCACTGGATACTTCTTGTTCGGGTTGAAATCCGGTGGTTTGATCATCAGCGCTTCCATCACGAAGCCGTCGCGGGTTTTGACTTGCAACTGCTCCGGCGCGCCGAGTTTGTACTGCTTGAGCGCATCGACTTTGTTCTCCGCGATCACACGCACGAGTTTCCCCGCGGCGTCGTGCAGACGCACCTGCGAAGGCGTGTTGAGATCACTCCAAACGTCGATGAAATAGTTGGACGCCGGACTCAGATCAATTCGGTGCGAGCCTTCGGCCGTTGTCAGGCGCGTTAGACCAGTACCGTCAACCTTGATGCGATAACCATGCGGTGCGATGTGACTGTGCTCCGTAGCGGTGAAGTAGATGAAGCCATTCGCTTCGTCCACACCCTCGATCGAGCGCACCTCCCACTTCCCTTCCGTTATCCGCTTCAGCAGTTTGCCGTCAGCAGAATAGTGATAGAGGTGTTCCCAACCGTCGCGCTCACTGGCCCAGATAAACGAACCATCCTTCAACCAGATCGGCTGCTCGTTAATCCCGACCCACGCCTTCGACGTTTCATGAATGACGTTTGTCGACTTCCCATCACGTGCGTCAGCAAAATTAACGTCCAGAAACGTCTGTTCGCGGTTCTGCGCCTGATAGACGACCTTTTTGCTATCGGGACTCCACGTCACGCGCGAGATCAACAGGTCAGCAGGCTGGTACTTGAACGTATCGATCCATCGAATCTCGCCGCCCGCTGCATTCACTACACCCAACTTCACGAGCGGGTTTGGAGCACCGGCCTTGGGATAAGGAGTGACCTCGACCTTCTGGTAATACGGAATGTGATCAACGACGGTGAACTCCGGCACCGGATTCTCGTCAAAACGTAGAAACACGATGGTGGTTGAATCCGGGCTCCACCAATAAGCGCCGAAGTTGCCGCGACCGTAAAGTTCTTCCTGGTACACCCAATCCAAACGGCCGTTGAGGATCTTGTCGCTGCCGTCGCTTGTCAGCGCGCGCTCACGTCGCTGCATGCCGAGATCTTCGACGTAAAGGTTGTTCCCACGTACGAAGCTGACCATGCGACCGTCAGGACTGAAATCCTCGCCGACTTCCGGCTCCGGATTGCTGGTGAGACGAACGGCACGATCACTGCCAAACTCGTAGTAGAAGAGATCGTTGGACCAGTTGATCAGAACGGCAGTCTCAGCTGGATTCAGATCGTAGTTACCCCGGTTAGCGAGTTGGCGTGCACTCTCCGCGCTGATGCCTGGCAAAGCGGCAAAAGCGGCTTGCATTTTTGCTGCGTCAAAGAACGGCGTCGTCGCACCCGTGGCGGCATTTACCTTTTGCAGCCGCGGCACATCTTTGCGCTCGGCATCGTTGGTGATCAGATAGTGATTGCCGTCTTTAAGCCAGCGAACGGTCGGCGTCGTGCCGCTGAAGTTGACTTTCTTGACCGGGTCGAAGATGTCGTCGATGGTAAGAAGTTTGTTCTGTGCCTTTAAAGACTGTGTAGCAAGGGCCAGGAAAACAGTTGCAAGCAACAACGCTCGAGATCGGGTCATTATTTTCATTGTGCTCTTGGGGTCATTCTCTTGATGAAAGGTGTCAAAACCGCAAGTATGATGGCCGCCAACAACGTGATTCCGGCGAACATACCAAAGGCTCGCGTTAGCACGGCGGTATCGTTTCCTGCGAATAGCCTGGTCGTCAAACCCGCGATATAGCTGCCGATGGAAATCGAAAGGAACCAGACGCCCAGCATCAGTCCGACCATTCTTGCCGGAGACAATTTGGTAACTGTGCTTAAGCCGACCGGGCTCAAACAAAGCTCACCGATCGTTTGCAGGAAGTAGACTACAACGAGCCACATCGGGCTCACGCGCCCGTTTCCGGCCAGCGTAGACGCGAAGGCGATCACGACGAAGGCGATGCCGGCAAAGAACAGTCCGATCGTGAACTTGCCTGGGCTTGAAGGTTGCCGGTCTCCGAGCTTTTGCCAAATTGCGCCGAGAACCGGCGCCAATAGGATCACGAAGATCGCGGGAACGGCCTGGAACCAGCTCGACGGATATTGCCAGCCCAAAAGAGTGGTTTCGGTCAATCGATCAGCGAAGAGCGTCAAACTCGAGCCTGCTTGTTCGTACGTCATCCAGAAGAGTATCGAAAACAAAAACAGAATAAAGATCACCAGCACTCGTTTGAATTCTTCACCATTGAGCAGTCGCGTGATCCCTATCAGATAGCCCGCAAAAAACCCGACTACAGTTGGAAACAGCGCCGACAGTACACCGGCTTCGCCGAAGTAAAGACCCAATCCCGCGCCAACAACTCCGCCGACGACCGCAAGGCCCAACGTCAAATAATCAACTCCAACACTCGGCGTCGTTTCGGTCACCACTCTTGTGTCAGGTTTGTTTCCGACTCCAGCCAGCTTCCTTCCGCCGAGGAGGTACTGTATTAACCCAAGCGTCATTCCCACGCCGGCTGCGCCAAAGCCCCAGTGCCAGGCGGAGTTAGGATCGAGGCCCAGAGAAGCAATGAAATTCCGGGACGCTTGTGACTGGGCCAGGAAGCCGACAACGATCGGCGCCAGAAACGCACCCAGATTGATTCCCATGTAGAAGATCGAAAAACCTGCATCGCGGCGCTTATCTTCGTCGGAATACAGTTGGCCCACCATCGCACTGATGTTGGGCTTCAACAGTCCCGTTCCACATGCAATCAGGATGAGACCGGCGTAGAAGGTGGGTAAGGAGTT
This sequence comes from Pyrinomonadaceae bacterium, assembly GCA_025937955.1. Classification (GTDB taxonomy): domain Bacteria; phylum Acidobacteriota; class Blastocatellia; order Pyrinomonadales; family Pyrinomonadaceae; genus PSRF01. The sequence goes on along the minus strand of JAICQI010000275.1, from coordinate 2,872 downwards.
GATCGCCATCGAAAAGTGGCCACAGGCGATCACGATTCCGCCGATCAGTACAGCCCGCCGTGCACCGAATATTCGGTCAGCTAGCCACCCGCCGATGAGGGGCAAATACCAAACTGAGGAGACGTAAGTCGCGTAGATGATACTCGCGTATCGCTCGTCAAACCCCAGGCCTCCTTCGACCAGCGACTTCGTCATGTAGAGCGTCAGGATGGCTCTCATGCCGTAGTAAGAGAAGCGTTCCCACATCTCGGTGAAGAAGAGTGTGGAGAGGCCACCGGGATGTCCGAAGAAGCTGCGATCGTGGACGGAAGTAGCCGCATCTTGCGATGTGCTCATAGGTTGTTCCTTTATTCGGTAATGCGGAGCTAACGGAGCGCCACAGATTAACACGGAAAAAGGCGGATCAGCAGCCTGATCCGCCTCTTCGGTGTTAATCCGTGGCCTAATTCTTAGTCGGCAGTTTTGCTATGCAGTTGGAAGACTTGCGCAGCTTCCGCGGGCGGAAGGACTGGATGGTGCGTCTTGCCGTAACGCTTGGAGATGATTTTCACGTAGTTTCGCGTCTCGTTGTACGGCGGTATGCCGTCGTACTTAGCGACCGCACCTTCACCAGCGTTGTAGCCCGCGAGCGCCAGTTCGACATTGCCGGAAAAACGCTTCAACAACCAGCTCAAATACTTCGTACCCGCAGTAATGTTTTGAAGTGGATCATTCGGATCGTCACAACCAAAACGCTCCGCTGTCGCTGGAATCAACTGCATCAAGCCTTGCGCGCCGGCGTGTGACTTCGCATCCGTGTCGTATCTTGATTCCTGCCAGATGACCGCGTGAAGGAACCGCGGATCCACACCCTGTTTCTCGCCGACTTCGAAAATGATCCGGTCCAACTCCGGATCTCCGGAAGTAGGAATGTCTGCTGGAATACGAAAGACAGTATGTTCAGTGGCGGACGCTACAGGCGCCATGACACGACCGAAGAGAACTCCGGTCACGTTGCTGAACAGGAAAAGCGAAATCAAGGCAACGGGTGCAAACTTGAGCGAGCGAACAAGGGGTAACCTGCGGGGAACCTTCATCCAGTAAAATCTCCATGGTTAGAGCGATGACCATAAGGGCACCAGGTCTTATTAACTTGCACAGACTTTTTGGGAACTGCACTGACAGCGGCCAACAACTTCGTAATCGAAGGACCGCGAGTCAGATGGATCAAGTACGTGGTCGGTTGCCAATTTGTTTTAGATTTCTTGCTCGTAAGTTATTGAATTTGCTGTACTTATTCATTTCACCATAATCGGTCATCCTGAAAGGTCCATCATCGTGACTGTAAAAACAAGACACTCCAACAGGCGCACCGTCCCACCCTTGGGATCACTCGGGCGTAACTGTAGGGGCGGCCCTCTGTGGCCGCCCCAGCATTGAAGTCGGCACGCTGGGGCGGCCACGGAGGGCCGCCCCTACAAAGCGCGTCTTGACAGTCGCCAACCGCGAGGCGTATAAGCAGCGATTGAAAAACGTGGTGAGTTAAGGCGACTTGCGGCCACGTAAAATAACCAGCTAAACAGCTCGGGCAACCTGAAAAGAGACCCGAACAACTTCAAACGGATTTGAAGTCCCGCGTTGTTTAGCGCGGGATTTTTTCTTGCCATAACAAGATGCAACCATTCAAGGAACTTCTTTCCACTGATCGTATCCTCGTCGTCGACGGCGCCATGGGGACCATGCTTTATGCCAAGGGCGTCTACATTAATCGCTGCTACGACGAGCTGAATCTCAGCAATCGTGATCTGGTGCGCGAGATTCATACTGAATACATACGCGCCGGCGCCGACATCATCGAGACCAACACTTTCGGAGCCACCGCTTACAAACTTCAGCAATACGGGCTCGAAGCAAATCTGCACGAGATCAACGCCATCGCCGCAAAGGTTGCCCGCGAGGCTGCCGGCGAGCGCGCTTACGTCGCGGGCGCGATTGGCCCACTCGGCTTGCGTATCGAGCCTTATGGTCCAACTTCGTTTGCCGAAGCCCGCGACCTGTTCAAAGCGCAGGGGCTCGGACTGCTGGAAGGCGGCGTCGATCTCTTCTGTCTTGAGACCTTTTCCGACGTCTCCGAGATTCGCCAGGCGATAGCAGCAATCCGCGACATTTGCGATCTGCCGATCATCGCGCAGATGACCATCATGACTGATGGCAACACGATGTTTGGCACCACGCCTGAACTGTTTACGGAACGCCTCGACGAGTGGGGTGCGGATGTTATCGGGCTCAATTGCGGCGTTGGACCGGCGATCATTCTCAGCGCGCTGGAGAAGATGCGCGCAGTCACAAAGAAGAAATTGTCCGCACAGCCAAACGCAGGTCTGCCGCGCGATGTGCAGGGCCGGCAGTTTTACATGTGCTCGCCTGAGTACATGTCGAAGTTCGCGAAGCGATTTATTCAGTCGGGTGCGAAGTTTATTGGCGGTTGTTGTGGCACTACTCCGGCGCACATCAAGTTGATCGCTGATTCTGTGCGCGCGGCTTCACCACGAGCGCAGCGTGTGGCGTTAAGTGGCGGCGCAACGGTGAGTGTTGAGGAAACGGCACCGGACATTCGTGTTGTGCCGCCGGAAGAGCGTTCTAATTGGGGACGAAAGATCGCCCTTGGTGAGTTTGTGACTTCCGTCGAGGTGCTGCCGCCTAAGGGTGTCGATGCGAAGAAGACGCTCGACTCTATCCGACTACTGAAAGAAGCCGGGGTTGACGGCGTCAACATTCCCGACGGCGCGCGAGCACAGTCGCGCATGAGCGCGATCGCAACGGCAGTACTGGTCGAACAACAGATCGGGATCGAGTCAGTGCTGCACTACTGTTGTCGCGACCGAAATCTGCT
>JAICQI010000224.1 GCA_025937955.1 Pyrinomonadaceae bacterium | reverse complement strand
GTTCTCAAAATTTTCGCAGACGCTGACGGCAACAAACACACCTGCAGAGGTGATTCAGGCGGGAGACGTAATTCACTTCGGAGCCGTTGAAGTCAGTGTTTTATGGCCGCCGGCCCCAGGTGAGTTCTCACCGAACAACGACTCGATCGTACTGAGATTGAAGTTTGGTGAGCATTCGATCCTGTTGACCGGCGACATCGAGAAGCGTGCCGAACGAGCCCTGGTGGAATCTCACCAGGCTTTAAACGCAAACGTCGTCAAAGTACCGCATCACGGCAGCAAAACATCTTCAACCGACGACTTCGTTCGCGCCACCAAGCCATCCCTTGCGATCGTCTCCGTTGGCCGACACTCAATGTTTGGTCACCCTCACGACGAAGTGGTCCAACGCTGGCAGTCAAACGGCGCCACAGTCCTGACCACCGGCGAGTGTGGCACCATCACCATCACCACAGACGGCCACCATCTCAACCTCAAAAAATTCCTGGAGCTGCAATAATGCACAAAAGCACAAAAGAGGAAATCCCATTCAGGTTTCCTCTTTATGTGCCTCTTTGTGCCTTATTGCGGCTAACTAGGAAAATCGTTGGGAGTGTACAGGTCTACCTGTACACTTCCCAACTTGTAGGTTCTTAAAACACCGAGCGGCGGCGCATAAACATGGACTGTGATGAGATCCTGTCCACTTGATGCGGGATTTCCAATCTGATGAATGTCAGGCACTTCAGCACCCGTGACTGTGCCCACCGGACATTCGCGATCCGTGTCATGACCCAAACCCTTGTCGGTATCGAACGCAAAGATCGTCTCGCACATCAGGCCCTGCTGAACTCGGACCACGCCGTGCGAACCGTTGTGGTCGTGAATCGGCGTCTGCTGGCCTGGGCGCCAGCAAATCACCAGCATCTCGACCGCATCATTGCGGCACACTCGATGGCGCCAGTAATTGCCTTCCTTGAATCCGATGTACGGCTCGAGTTCGACATCGTCGATCTCGACACTTGAAACCCACAAATTCAACTGTTCAAGCGTAGGAGGGCTGGTCTGCCTATTCAGCCGTTCGATCAGGTCCGAAAAACGGATCGAACTACCAGCGAGCGGTTTGGTGCTAATGGGAGTATCGGTATTTATTAGCGTCGACAAGAGATGGCTCCAACGGAGTCTTTATATGCGTTTACGCAGTTGAGAGTCAAGACGATCGCAGGAAAATTCTTAGATCGCGGACATTTGTTCCTGTCGGACCGGTCACGATGAGCGCGTTCAGCCGCTCAAAGAAGCCGTACGAGTCGCTGCGAGCGAGATATTCAGAGGCGTCGAGACCGAGTTCACGGGCGCGTGGAATGGTGGTTTCGTCGGCGAAAGCGCCCGCGGCTGGGCTGTTTCCGTCGATTCCATCGGTGCCTGCGCTTAGGATCACAAAGTGTTGGCCGTTGTTTAACTCCGACTCGGAAAGACGAATGGCGCAGCGCAGGACGGTTTCGAGATTTCTGCCGCCGCGGCCGTCGCCGCGGATGGGGCACGAAAACTCGCCGCCGGAGATCGCGCAGAAGGGGTCGCTAGACGGTTCTGCAACTAACCGGGAAAGTAGAAGATCGCAGCCGGTTTCGATGGGCTGTTCGGAGATGTCGTGCAGCACTGCACATGTGAAGCCGAGCGCTTCGGCCTTGGAACGGGCGGCGTCGAGCGCTGTGCCATTGTCGAGAAGAACAATGTGAGACTCAAGAGCGGGGGCAAGCCCCTCTTCCTGACTTGTTCTAGCTGCGGTTCGTACAGCCTTCATGATCGACTGTGGCAAGCGGGTTTCGAGTTGATAGCGCTCGATTACGTCGATCGCTTGAGGAGCGCCCGGTGGAGTGTTCATCGTCGGTCCGGAAGCGACGCTCGCTTCGTCGCCGCGGTTCGTGTCGGAAACGATTAAGGTACACATGCGCGCGCGTGGTGCACGTCGTGCCAACCCGCCACCCTTAACCGCCGAGAACGCGCGTCGTACAGCATTCACTTCAGCGATACTCGCGCCACACGTCACCAGTATCTGATTCGCCGCTCGCAGATCGCTCAGCGAAATATCGTCACTCACCGGCCACTCGATCATCGCGGAGCCGCCGCCGGAAATCAGGAAGATGACCAGTGCTTCTTCGTCGTTGGCCCGATCCAGTAGCTCAAACGCCGCTTGCGCTGCTGCCAGGCTCGCTTCGTTCGGCAACGGATGTCCACCGGAAGAGGTGAGAACGCGTTCAGTTAACCTTGTTCCCAGTGCTTCTTCGAGACCCTGGGCCATCGCGCCTGCCGCTTTGCCGATCGCGATTGCATAGATGCGCTGCGACGAAACGTCGAGGCAAACTCCACCTATCTCAACGACCGGGCCGTTGACGTTGATCGCCTGCTTTACCGCCTCACGAGGATCTACTGACGAGAGAGCGTGATCGAAGATCTCTCGAGCGTGGCGATGGAGTTGGTCTAAGTCCGGCAAGTGTTCGAGAGGAACGGGGCGAGTACTCGATCTTCTGAGCGTCTGTCTCAAATTACCCGCCGATCCATATCATTCGCTTTCAGAAGAAGTATCTTCCTCTGGAGGTGGTGGTTGCGGTGCGGTAGTTCCACCGCCACCGGTGTTGTCTGGCGGGTCGATTGGACCAGTGCCAGGAGGATTGGTTTCAAACAGCAAACCGGAGCCGAGCAGTGAAGTTTCGGTTGTCGAGATTTGAGTTTGCATGTAGCTGTCCTTCTGTCGCTTGAGCGACGTAAACTGGGTCTGCCCGAAGTCTGCCACAAAAAGGCACAAAACGGCACAAAAAGTAAGCGTAAATAGCAGCCCAAGACTTTATGTGAATTTTTGTGCCTTTGGTGGCTAGACGTCGGCGCCCATCTCGTCCCACTCGGCCACCATCTCGTAAGCACGGCCGAGGACGGGACGGGGACGCGAGCCGTCGGCCTGACCGATCAGACCTTCGCGTTCCATCATGTCGAGTATCGCGGCGGCCCGACCGTAACCGATGCGCAGGCGACGTTGCAGCACCGACGTCGAGGCACGTTTCATCTCGACGCAGATTCGCAACGCTTCTTCGAAAAGCTCGTCGTGTTCGCCGTCAGACGTTTCCAGCCCGAGTGCTTCTTCGTCGGACTGCGTGATGCTCTCGTCGTAAGCCGGTGGTCCTTGCGACTTGATGTGCGACACGATGCGGCCAATCTCGGTTTCGTCGATGTAAGCACCGTGAACCCGAATCAGGCGCGACGTGCCGGGCGGCAGGAACAGCATGTCCCCGCGACCGAGAAGTTGCTCGGCGCCGTTGGTGTCGATGATCGTGCGTGAGTCGATCTTCGACGAGACGCGGAACGAAATGCGTGAGGGAAAATTGGCCTTGATCAAGCCTGTGATTACGTCAACTGAAGGTCTCTGTGTCGCGAGCACGAGGTGAATGCCGACAGCGCGCGCCATCTGTGCCAGGCGCGTGATGGATTCCTCGACTTCACGACCGGAAGTCATCATTAAGTCTGCCAGCTCGTCGATGATGATGACGATGTAGGGCAGCGGCTTCCACGGGTCGCCTTTGTCGTCGTATTCCTTGACGAGGTTGCGGCGCATGATCTCGGTGTTGTAGCCGTCGATGTTGCGCACACCCCAACCAGCGAGATCTCGATAACGCCGCTCCATTTCATTAACGGCCCATTTGAGCGAGCGTGCCGCGAGTTTGGGATCGACGATGATCGGCGTCGCGAGATGCGGGATGTCTTCGTAGAGACCGAGCTCTAGTCGTTTCGGATCGATCAGAATGAACTTAACTTCGTCCGGTCGTGCGCGATAAAGAATCGAAACGATGAGCGCGTTGACGCCAACTGACTTACCGGAACCGGTCGTGCCGGCAATCAACAAGTGCGGCATCTTCGCAAGGTCCGCGACGTAGTTGAGCCCGTCGATGGTTTTGCCTAACGCGATTGTGAGTTTCGAGCCTGACTCGCGAAACGGGCGCGACTCGATCACCTCGCGCAGAAAAATCGTTTCGCGACGTGGATTCGGAACCTCGATGCCCACGTGCGGCTTGCCAGGCATGCGGTCGATACGAATCGACTCGGCTTTCAGCGCCAGGCAAAGATCGTCAACCAGCGACACGACGCGGGAATACTTCACGCCCGGATCGGGCTTGAATTCATAAGTCGTAACGACCGGACCCGGACAGATGTGTTTGATCTGTCCCGTGACGTTGAACTCTTTGCACTTCTCGGCGAGACGCGTAGCCAGACTAAGCAACTCTGTATCGGCCTGTTCGCTGTGTGGTGGAGCCTCGTTGAGAAACTCGAGCGGCGGTAGACCGTAGTCGTTGTAGTCAACGCGACGTGATGCGTCGAAAGGCAGTTTGCCCGTGGCGGGCGCTTCGGCTTTGACTCGCAACACTGAAGCACCTTTGACCATGTCTTCCGCGTCGTCCTCGCCGGCGACCTCGGTTTCCGGAAAGATCGAACGCCGTCCCGATCGACTGGTGACGACTGTCGCAGGAGGAACTGCAACGCCCACACCTGCACCTGCGGCGGTCGCACTCGCTGCAGCCACAGTCGCTTGCGGTTCGACAGTCGTGCGATTTGTTTCCGTGCGAATCACCGGAGCGGCCGGCTCAGGTGTCTTTGCTACAGGTTCCTTCATGAAGTCAGCAACGCGCTCAGCGGGTGTGAGATTGAGTGTTTGTTTGAGCGCGTTCTTTGTTGCCTCACGTTCGGCTTTGATCGCCGCTTTCGTTTCTCGCTTCAACTTGGCGCGCTCGGCACGCATTACACGCCAGGCTCTGAAACGCTCCGGCAGCTTGCCGACGAATGCGAAGCGGGTGCTGATAACGTTAAAGATAATTTCGTAGAGACGAACAAACGAGAAGTTTGTGGCGAGCAACAATCCACTTGCCGCGATCGCGATCAGTAACACCGTCGCGCCGACGTTGCTTAGTCCACTTGCCAAACCCTGCGCCACCACCGCGCCCAACAACCCACCCGGTTGTACGCTGGAGTCAAACAGCGGACGCATTTGAGAGATCGACAACAGCGCCGCGGCCGCAACTACCAACACAACCAAACCTACGATTCGCGTCCACGGACGATGAACGTTGCTCGTGTGGAACCGCCGCCAGGCAGCCGCGACCAGCAGCAGTGGCAGAAGGTACGCAGCGAGACCAATAAACTGGAAAGCCGTCGCTGCAACGTTCGCGCCAATCGACCCCGCCCAGTTTTGCGTCTCGGTTTGTCCGGCCGAGTTCCACGATGGATCGTTCGGATAGAACGCCGCCGAGATCAGGCAGAGCGCCAGCAGCAGACCGAGCGCCAGAAAGAGAATCGCCAGTATCTCGTTGCCACGACTAGCGCGTGGAAGGATTACGCGTGGCTTCTCTTCGATTTGTGTTGTAGTTGTTGCCATTTAACACTCCAAACGTGGCTTTCCGATCGAGAAGGTAAGCCTTGATGAAGTCGTCGATGTCGCCGCCGAGCACTGCCTCGACGTTACCTCGTTCCAGTTTTGTGCGAGTGTCTTTTACCAACTGATAGGGGGCCAGCACGTAACTTCTAATCTGTGACCCGAATGAGATGTCGGCCTTGTTGGCTTCGAGTTCGGCGGTTTCAGCGCGCCGCTTTTCCAACTCGAGTTCATAAAGACGCGAGCGCAGCACCTGCATGGCAACTGCTCGATTTTGATGTTGTGAACGCTGGTTCTGACAGGATACGACGATCCCGGTAGGTATGTGTGTGATACGGACCGCTGAGTCAGTGGTGTTGATGTGTTGTCCACCGGCGCCGGTAGCGCGATAAGTGTCGACGCGCAAGTCTTTGTCGTTGATCTCGACTTCGATGTTTTCGTCAATCTCCGGATAGACAAACAACGAAGCGAACGAAGTATGCCGTCGCGCGGCCTGGTCAAACGGCGAGATGCGGACCAGACGGTGCACGCCGGCTTCGGCAGCCAGCAGGCCGTAGGCGTATTCGCCTTCAACTCTGAACGTCACACTTTTCAGTCCGGCTTCCTCGCCTGGTTGATACTCGAGCACTTCAGTCCTGAAGCCTTCTCGTTGCTCGGCCCATTTGAGATACATGCGCAGCAGCATCTCGGCCCAGTCCTGCGATTCGGTGCCACCCGCGCCCGGATGAATCGTGCAGATGGCGTTGAGGCGATCGTTGTCGCCGGCCAGCAACATTTCAGTCTCAGCCTGGCTCAGGTCGTGTTCGAGCTGTTTGATCAATGAGTGGAGCTCGTTGATCGAGTGCTCGTCTTCTTCGGCAAACTCAAAGAGCACTTCTGCGTCGGCGACCTGCGATTCGAAATATTCGTGTCGCTCAATCTTCTTTTCAAGACGGCTGCGATCCTGCAACAGTTTTTGTGCTGCTTCCTGATCGCTCCAGAAATCGGGCGCGGAAGCCTGTGCTTCGATCTTGTTCAACTCGTCGCGGCGTGCCGGGACATCAAAGAAACCTCCCGAGCTGGTCTACACGCCCGCGCAGGTCGTCAAATAACGGTCGCAATTCCTGAATCGATAAAGTGTCGCTCATCTTAGAAAATCTAAACTCCTACAGAATTTATTGTAGGGGTGGCCCTCCGTGGCCACCCGTTGTCGCCAGATGTCAATCACGGGCGGCCACGGAGTGCCGCCCCTACAATAAAAACCACGATGGATATCATCGTGCAAATTTGAACGAACAAGTCGCCGTGCCGCGTGTAAAAAGTATCTCGGCGCTCGGACGGATAATTCGACCAGACGCGCACGTCGGCTTGAAACGGCTCGGTCAGACCATAAACGTGACCGTAACTTGTGATCGATGCTGACAAGCCGCTGTTCGTAACTCGCAGCACTCCGCGACCGTTTTCAACCGCCCGAAAGATAGCGTTGGCGAGATGCTGTCGCATCACCGCCGTCGGACCAAGATAACCATCGTTCGAGATATTGATCAGCACTCCGGCGCCGTCACTCGTCATCCTGCGAGCGATCCACGGATACGCAGCCTCAATACAAATGAATACGCCCGCCCGTCGATCGCCAAACGGCATCAACGTGTAATTGGTCCCGGGCGTGAACTCACCGACGATTCCAGTTATCAAAGAAGCTCCCGGTAACCATTGAGGGAGCGGCACATATTCGCCAAACGGCATCAGGCGAATCTTATCATACTGCGAGATCAGGCGGCCCTCTTCATTTACGAGCAGCGCCGAATTGTATGCGCCATCGGCGGGCGCCGGTTCGAGTGAGTTGAAGAGTAATGAAGTGTGATGCTGTCGAGTGAAGTTTGCGACGAGCTCCTGAAATGTTCTGTCGGACGCATAGGTGAAGTTCATCGGCGACTCGGGCCAGATCACGACTCGTAAACGTTTGTTGTCAGTAAGAGTGTTGAGCGCGCTGGTACTTAGTGACAAATGACGTGCGATTAACTCCTTCGTCTCCTCCACACTCTTCACCGCTTTCATCGGCACGTTGGGTTGCACCGCCACCACGTCAACGATGCGACGTTCGTCAACGATCGCGCGGTCGAGCATCCTGGGCTGGGAATTCTCAATCGCAAAGCCAACGCCCAACACCGACAGCAGCGCGGCGCCGATGGTCCAACGCGTCCTCCTCGTTATCAGCAGAGCTACGATCGCGTTGATAGCGGCGATGAGAAAACTGACCGCGTAAACACCGCCCCATGTTGCTGCCTGGATCAGGTAAGGGTGATAAGCCTGCGAGTAACCAAGTGCGTTCCAGAGCTGGCCCGTCACGCCGAGACGAACCCATTCGAGTGCAGTCCAAAAAAGCGGGGCCAGTAGCAATGCCATATAACCCCAGTGGCGAATCGCGAGTGCCAGCAGCCAGGCGAAGATTCCGGGAAAGATGCCAATGACGACTGCGCCAGGAATCAATAATAAATAGGCCAGCACGGTCGGCAGGCCGCCGTAGTGAATCATTGAATAGGTGAGCCAGTAACAGGTGACGTAGAAGAATGCCGATCCTGTTGCCCACCCTAGTATGAAAGCTGACAGCGGAGACGGGCGACGTGCGATGGCGACGAGGAGCGGCACCAGGGCGATCCACGCGAGGGGGTACAGCTCGAAGTTAGGGAACGAGAAAATAAGAAGGAGTGTGCTGGCGCCCGCCGCGCCCCACTCGGCCCGAGATACTACTTGCCGCATCGCGGGTGGAGTTTATCAAAAACTCAGAAAAAAAATTTTTTCGACGCTGCGAATCAGGGTGATTGTGAGAGGTCAAAACGCCAATTTTTGACGCAAAAAGACAGAAACCGTCAC
>JAICQI010000049.1 GCA_025937955.1 Pyrinomonadaceae bacterium | reverse complement strand
TGCGCTCGGCTTTTAAAGGCCGCAGACCCTCTTTCATCCTGATGTTGAGCATCAGCAGACGGGTATTAGGGCCATCTTCTGTACCAAACGATAGCGACCGGGTTGTGTTTACGTACTACGGTGATACCGGCAAGGGTAGACTTTGCCGGCGCGGGGAGCACTCTTAATGCTTTGTTACCGAAACCAGTGAAAAGGTGACGCTCTGAGGAGACTGGTTAATCGGACTTGTGATGAAGTGTCGCGTCGTTAGGATGCTTTACTTAATCTGGTTGAAAAGTTTTGTCGCGCGCGCGCTGTCGATGCGTTGCAGGATGCGATATTGCTCCAGCACCCCGTTGCGATTGCGCATCGCGAGGTACGCCAGGCCGAGGTTGTAGTGTGCCGAGGCGTAGTTCGCCTTTTGCTGGATCGCGATCTGATACTGCTGAATCGCCATTTGATAACGGCTCAGGTGGTGAAGCGCATAGCCCAGCTCGTTGTGTGCTTCCGGATAGTTGGGCCGCAACTCGATCGCTTTGCGCAGTTCTTCAATCGCTTCGGTGTAACGCTGGAGATCGTTGTAACACCAGCCCAGGTTGTATTGCGCGGTGGCGTTGCCGGGCCGGAGTTGTAGACCTCGTTTGTAAGCGTTTGCTGCTTCCGCGTATTGCTTGGTGTTGTAGTAATAGACATCGGCGAGACCGAGGTGCGCGAGGCCCATGTCGGGCTTGATTCGAATTGCTTGCTGATACTCTCCGATGGCTTCCGAGTGACGGCCGAGGTTTCGTAGCGCGTAGCCGAGCTCGTTATGCGCTTCGGCGTAATCGCTCTTATAGGAGAGTGCGGTTTTCAGACTCTTGATGGCCTCGTCGTAGTTTTTCTGTTCGTTGGCTATCCAGCCGATCTCGTAGTGCGCCGTATGGTAGTCGGGGCTGATGCGAACGGTTTGTCTGAACGCTGCCATGGCTTCGGTGTATTGTTCGAGTTTCTTGTAGGCGTAACCTAATTCGAAGTGTGCGGCTGCGTTGTTGGGCTGCAGTGCGATGACCCGCGTGAGTGGAACGATGGCGGAGTTGTAGTCCTCGATGTCGTTATAGATCCAGCCGATGCGATAGAGCGCGGCGGTCATCGACGGATTGATCTGCGTGGCCTTTATATATGGTTCCAGTGCTTCGCGATACTTTTGCGCTTTGTAGAGAGCTTCGCCTTGCTGGTAATAGACGTCGGCACTCGTTGTTGTTGGTGTGGTTGGGCGCTTTACTGGAGTCGTAGCGGGAGTGGTTCGTTTTCGCGGCGTAGTTGTTGTCGCTGTCGGTTTACTGGCTGGCTTACTAGCTGGTTTAGTCGAGGGCCGGCTGGTGCTGCCGCCGATCATGCCACCGCCGGTGATGCCGCCTGAATCGTGTTGCGCCAGTGCGCCGCCGCTGGTGGTTAGCAGGAATACGATCGCGAACAGACCAATGAATCGAGGGCGGGTTGGACTCGGCATCACGTTTTCTCCTGCAGCTTGACCGGAATGGAGCGGCTTGGGAACCGCTCGGTCATTATAGTTAAGAATCAGCTTGCGTGCGAACAGTTCTGGAGCGTGCGCGGCAACGCACATTTGACAGGCTCAAATCCATTAAGCTAACGTAACTCGCTTGCGCTAGAGGGCAAACCACTCACCATGCGTCCCGTTCGTCTAGCGGCCTAGGACACCGCCCTTTCACGGCGGCGACACGGGTTCGATTCCCGTACGGGACGCCAAAGCTATCAATAACTTACAAGAAATCCCGTTTTCACCGTGCGTCCAATAAACGCGGGTGATGAGCCATTTCGTCCGGCCGGCCCTTACCCCATATTTAGGCAATGGACTCCATACTTTATTTGCGCGGATTTGGACGTTCACTATCTGCGAGTATGACAGTTGTGTGCTCGGTGACACTTTCGATCGAGCCATCCAACCATTGCTGTGGCGCTGCCTCTGGTAGATCAGGAGCCCTTCTACCGCCGGACATGGTGTGCTTCTGAGGTCGACCACGCTGCGTAACCAGCCTGACCGGCGTGGAGATTACAAGCAACAAAAACCTAAGTGGAATAACGTTCCACATAAGCGTGAAGAGAAGAAGATCCACAATGGATGTGAGGACGCTTTGACCTAAGACTTGCCAGGATTTTGCGATCCGTTGTTCTGCTGCATTTGAAGGGGCATTCTTAAAAACGTGTTCAGCGTATCTAGCGAGGAAGTGGTCAAGGCCAGAATCAATCTTGGTGAAAAAGTCGTCATCGCTTGCGGATAACGCCTGCGAAACAGCCTCCAAGTTCGTACCACAGGAGGCGCAGAACTTACGTTCAATTGAGTTATCTCTTCCACAGGTTGGACAAAACATCGGTGAGCCTCCTTTCGATCAAAGCACTTTCCGTGAACGAATACGAACCTACCATCGCGTGAGATCCACGAATTCTGATGATTTTAGATCCTAAGCAAGAGTCATCTGGAATGCGAGCAGACTCGCACGCCAAGAGGTCGCGTGTTGATGTGAATCGAAGTGATAAGTGTTTCCTCGTGGTGCTGCTAATTTCTTGGTGCTCGCCGATTGGATGAGTGGGCTTGGTCGCAAGACGCAATACGCGAAGAATGTTGAGCGTGGTCATGCAGGTTTATCGCGGGTTCGATCCGGCATTTCGGCTGCTCTCCGCGGCGATAAGCGCAGAGCAGTCGTCGGCGCTGATGCGCGGCGACGAGTCCTATAGAATTTCGCAGTCCAGATCGTTCCTTGAGTTCAAAAAAACCAAATATTCACCACCGACCTTTGGCGAATCTATTTAGGGTTTATCGCTTCTATCTCTGGTTTTACAAGAACGGTAAACAGCACGCTTGTAAAGAGTTCAGTCAGTACGGGTGCTTTCGCAAGACTGCGGACCATACGGCTTAGCTTGAAAGTCGACCCACCAAATCCGATGCGTTCCTGATGCCGCACTTCAAAGTGCAATTCCCTTAACAACTGATTGAACCGCCTGATCGTCATAAAGTTCAGATAGTCTTTCCACATACTTCGATCTTTATACGGGTTCGGCTTCTTATTTCCTTCCGCATCCATGAAATAACAACTCGCTGGGTACACGGGTGAGTCGTACAACTTCTCTGCGACATTCAGCAATGTATTCATGGAAAAGACCGCATGAGGCCACGGAAATGTGATGATGTCCTCCAAGTGGTGGCCGTGGGGATTCAACCAAGGATTGAAATGAACCAGAAACACACCTGCCGGTCGCAGTACTCGAAACACATCACGAAAAATCTCTTTCGGTTTGCTTAGGTGTTCAACCGTATCGATGGTATAGACCACATCGACGCTCCCATCTGGCAATGGAATGCTGGTCGGAGTGCTCTGCACGAATTTGATATGATCTCCATAATCACGCCTCGCCTCTTCCAAGTAGTGGATATCGGCACCAATCGCTTCAAAGTTCTCATGCTGTAGAAAACTGTGCAGCAGATAGCCGCGATTACAGCCCAGATCTAACACCGTCTTTCCTTCGAACGATACGAAAGGAGAAAACAGTTTTCGATACTGCGACGTTTCAGCCACACGCTGCCCGAAATAGTTCTCATTGGATTCAAACCGAGTAATCACGGGCGTTCTGGATCCGAACCTTCGCAGTGGTCCAAGGAACGACATAGCAAGGTAGTAGCAAAGGCTTTCGGAGGGCTTCATAATTTCAGGCGGCGTCACTTGGGTTCTCAGAGGTATTTTACGTCATTGTTATGGATTCAGGACTCATTTCTCGGAGCACTATGAAACAGAGGGCGGTAATCAGGGCGTTTAAGAGAATCATGTAAGATTCTGGCGCAAAGTTTCCATCTCTTTCAGCCACGAGACAATGCGGTTCCAACTGGGGATGCTTTGGGACGCCAATACTATCAATCGTTTACAAAGAGTCCCATTTCGCCGAGGGTCCAATGAGGGTCCATTAAGCTAGACCACCGCCTTGCAAATGCCAGGGCTTTATCAGCTCGACAACCTTACTCTGCGCCTTTCGCTTCTCATCACTCACAGCCTGAACGTATGTGTCCATCGTGACTTTCAGATTTGCGTGACGCAGCAATTCCTGAATGACTTTCGGATTCTCACCGATAGCGTTCAACATGGTGCCGAACGTATGGCGAAACGTATGCCAACCGATACGCTTGGTTAGCCCAATCTTCCTCGCGGCTGGTTTGATATAGACGCGAAAGATCGAGTTAGGCCAATACGGTTGCGTACCGTTCATTTTAGGACTGGCATACACCCAATCGTCGGGCCGATTGTAGATTGTTTTCATCTTCCAGAGCCGAAGCGACTTTGCTAATTCCGTATTGAGTGGAATCGGCTTTTGTGAGGCTTCGGTTTTAGGTGGACCAATCCTCTGTTTGACGATTGAGCGTTTGATATGGATCACGTTGCGCTCGAAATCTACATCTGACGGCCCCATCTGGATATTAACGACTTGAATTAGCCCATCGTCCGTCTGTCGATTGAGAGTGCGACCTCGAACTCTGAAGCCACGCTCCCTGAGAAGCGGCCGAATCGCGCTCTGAATTTTGTCTACAGCTTGGGCATACAATGACTTTTCCATAAGACGGTTAACGTTGCGCTTCAGCGGCTCGCCCACGCAACTCTGAATAAAGGCCGCTCATGGCGAGTCTCCAATCAGGATTAACTGGCACTCCATTTTCGATAAACTTCCTCAACATCGCTTCGACGAACCTCAAACCATTGCGACCACTGCTTGGGAGAGAAATTTATTCCGTGACAGACTTCATTTAGGCAGTTGTTGATTGCAAGAGCTACAGTAGAGCTATCATCCAAATCATCAAGATTGGGATACGCCACCACAACTTGCTCGAGTTGTTCCTGATCAATTCCTAGCCTCGAATGAAACTCTCCTTCGAGAAAACCACCTTTCAAAATCGCATTCAGACTTTGCAGGACAATTTCTTTTTCTTTATCGGAAAGCTTAACAACTGACAAAAGGTATCTCCCAGAAGAAGGTTCTTAACGCCGCGATAGCGAAGCCGCCGAACTATTTATTATATGGCAACTGCCTAATAACTAAGTCCATGACTAAATTATGAGGCACGCCTGATAATAACGCAGTTGCATTGTAATGCAGCAACAACTTCACTTTGAGAGATTGATTTGTTGCCCTCCCTCAGCTGCAATATTGACCTGAAGTGCGGGACTAGTTCGCGAGAGTTTTCTAACTCGCGTGAGCGTTTCGCAAGCTCGAGTAAATCTCTTTTGCGCAGCCGACAGCCGTTTCTCCCAAAACATGCCGAGCGTTAAGGTGATCGACTGTTTCATGGTATTAGAGTAGGCCAACTCCACCAAGTTAAGTTTGAGCCAACACAGTGCTGCTTGCTGAATCAACAGTTGCTCAAGTAATGGTGCTCCTTCGGACCCTAGTTCTTTCTTGAGCGCCTGGAGCCGATGTTTCCAACACTCTTTGACCGCTGCCGTGGCTCGAGCGTTCTCAATCACCGTCAATTCCGCAAGGTAGCCAGCGCTCGCAACATCACGCCAAAGTTCGAGCTTGCGGTTACCGCTCAACAGTTCAGCCAGAGCCTTCAGGTCCTTCAGCTGTGGATTCTCTTTGTTGGTCTTATCGAGTAACTCTTGGAACTTGCTGCGAATCTGTTCCGCTTTCGCGTTGATTGGTCCCTCAATCGCCGCCAACATTCCGTTTGCGCCTCCATTGTCGATGGTGGGTATTAAAAACCGCAGTTAGGAGTGTTGCCTGGGTGAAGAGTTGAAACAGTTCGACAGCTTGCGATAACGCAGCTTCCGCCTTTTGACTCTCAAAGGATTCAATTGTTTGAGCGCGCGTCAGTCGCTCGACGATCGCTGAACTTTCCTGAAACTGGGCAACCATATGCGCTATTTCACCGCGCCGAACATAGACAGACTTGACTCTGGAACCTTCGCGCTCCTTGCGGTAGTAATACCTGTTCGTGCCTCTCTGTTCCCAACCCATTTTGTGCTACACCTTCGCACTTGCCCCGTAAATCTGTGTTCCAATCCACCGTGGGATTATGGCAACGAGGCTGTTTGGCGCCCTTTCAGCGGGTTTCTACGGCTTACGTTCCAATGGTGCGAAGCGTTTCCATTTCCTTTAGCCAGGAAATAATCTGGTTCCAACTCGGAATGCTTTGGGACGCCAAATTCCGCAGCATTTTAGAAATCCGTTAACGTCTCGCCTGGAAAGCATTTCTTAATGGACTCTGAACTCGCGAGCTACCTATCCGTCAGGAATGGCAGCCGTTACTGGCCGACCGCGGAACTGTGGCTCTGAACGTCCACCAGCGACACGCAAATAAACTTTTCCCATGATTAAATTCTTCAATGGTGCTGGCACCTGAAACCTTTTGAGCTGGCGTGGCACTCCTCATATAGATAGATATCCGGGAACTCGATGTTGAATCTCATCCGAAAGAATAAGGTGTAGGTGGCAGTGAATTTGTTGGAAGCACAGGCCGGAGTTTGGATGGACAGTCCGGAAGAACTGATAGCCGGTGTTCGGCGAGGCGATGAGAACGCCTTTCAGCTCATCTTCGAGCAGCATCACCGATTTGTCTTCAGATTTCTATATGGCATGGTCGGCGAGCGTCGTTTGGCCGAAGAATTGATGCAAGAGACATTCATGCAGGCATACAAAAACATAGGGAAGGTGCGCGAGGAAGCAAAACTCCTAAGCTGGCTCTGCGGAATTGCAAGGCATGTCGCCCTTCACTCGCTGCGTTCACGTCCGGGAAAGAATCAGTGGATCGGGATCGACGATCAGGAAGTAACGGAGTTGAAGGACGCCCAACTTACCCCGGAGACGAGAATGCTCAACACTGAGCTTAAGGCCATAATACATGACGCGCTGGCTGCGCTGGACGAGGACAAGCGAGGAGTGTTCATCCTGAAGGTACTGCAGCAAATGAGCTATGAGGAGATAGCTGAAGTGACTGGGTTTTCGATTCCGAAACTCAAGACCGACCTGCACCGAGCGAAGGCCCAAATGCGCGGATTGATTCGCCCTTATTTGGAGGTGCGAGATGAAATGTGAAGCTTGTTTGGGAATGATGGACGAGCTGATTGAGGGCGAGCTTGATGCCAGCCTGGCCCAACAAGCAACTGCGCATATGGCTATGTGCGGCCCGTGCTCTCAGGTCTATGCGAACTTGGGATATGAACAGGAACTTTTCAGGAAATATCTGCTGGAGGTTGAGCCAACGCCGGCTTTATGGGCGACCTTACGGTTGGAGCTGGAAAAGGAGAAAGTTATTAGAGCCTCGCAAGCGCAATTTCGACTGCAACGTTGGCTTGCGATTGCTTTTGGGGGCTTGAATGTCACACCTCAGATGGCCACAGCGCTGGTGCTTATCACAATCGGACTCGCCATCGGAATAATGGTGTGGCGAACGACCATCGATACGTCCAAGCACCAGGTTCAAAACGCGGGATCCGGGGTCCAACCTACATCCGAGGGAAACCGTGCAGGCACAGATCGCGACTTGGATAGAACTGACCGCCGAGGTCCCGTTGATGACGATAGAAGGATTCTGCCGTCTTCACCTAAAAGCGGTAACAGACGCGAGATACAAATCAGCGCTACCGGCCGCGCAGGTAGGCGCATGATTGAAAGATCGCGTGCCGTGCCAACGGTTGATCAAGTGGTCCGAGGAGCCGAACAGCAATACTTGTCCGCGATTCAGATTCTATCCCGCGACATTAAGCGTCGCCGGGCAGTGATTTCTCCCGCGTTGCTTTCGCAACTCGAAACGGCGCTCGCAGAAGTTGACCGCAACATAGCTGCTACGCGAAGGGTTGCCCGCGAGCGACCACGAGATCCAGTTGCCGTCCAGTACCTGGCCTCGGCTTATGAGAATAAAGTAGATCTGCTCAGGGAAGTGACAACCTGGTAGTCCGCCTAACTTTCTTTCTGAGAACTGACTCAGACTGACTTTGAGGAGTGCAATGTTCCTAAGACTTAAGCTTGTAATGATCGCGATCGCTCTGATCGGTTTTATCAGCCCGGCTACTCGCGGAACCGTCAAAGAGTATTCGAAGGCCATCGGCCAGGAACGCAGAGTGGAACGAGGAAGTCGGATTGTGGTCCGCAATGAATTCGGAGACATCCGTATTGTCGGATCAGATCGCAATACCGTTGAGGCGGTTGCGACCGATCTTAACAGTTCGCTATCGGTTCAAGTGAGTATCACCGAAGCGACGTCCGGCAATAAGAAAGTCTTTACCGTGAGTCCCGTTGAACGTCAGCGTGGTGTTGGGCAGAAGATCAATATCTTATTGGAAGTAAAAGTTCCCCACGATATTGAGTTGGAACCAATTTACATTCGCGTGGGTAACATCAGTATTAACAACCTCGACGGTGGCGTGAATCTAAGAACCGACGACGGCAATATAAGTGCTCAGAGGGTTGGGTCTTCCGGGGGCGGATTTGTTGAGGCCAAGGCTGGGAGCGGAAATGTTGATTTGTCGAATATCAATGGCGATGTTCGAATCGTCGCAATCAGCAGCAGCATAACTGTTCACTGCGTCAAGGGTGATGTTGTAGCGCGAGTGTCCAGCGGCCAAATTGCGGTTTCGAACATCGACGGAGATGTCGAACTTAACGTTTCCTCGGGTAGCGCTTCCTTCACAGGATTGATTCATTCAGAACGCCGCTACCGGCTGAAAACGCTGTCAGGGAACGTAGACATGGGTATACCTGACAGCGTTGGCTTTACAGCGGTGCTGTCTGCGTACAGTGGTCAAATTGAGAAAGACTTTCAACTTTCGAACGACTCACAAACACCGCCGAGCAGAAATAATCGACGCGTCGTTGGTATGTATGGAGATGGCAGCGGGCGGATTGAACTTGATTCATTTAGTGGACACGTACGTCTGCGCAAAATCGACGCGGGCAGTGCCACAGACTGTCAGAAGTCAGTGCGTCGCCGAGATTAACACGAATGACTTCGACATCAAGGGAGAGGAAATGATGAAAGACACTAAATACTTATTCGGAATTTTCGCTTTGACAGTAATCCTGGGCAGCTATGCAAAACCGCAAAGGGCAGAAGCCGTAAATGTATATGACAGGCCGGTAGGTAATGAGTGGTCCAGAGGTATGCGCGACCAAGAGGAACATAAAACTTATCAACTCTCGGCCGGCGCACATATAAATGTGTCTAATATCAGCGGGCCTGTTTCCGTGGAAGCAACTGATGGGTCGGTTGCTGAGGTGCACATTTATCGCACGGCGAGGAACCCCGACGACCTGGCTTACCGAAAAGTTTCTGTCGAACAGACTTCGTCGGGATTGACGATCCAACAAAAAAACGATGGCACTGAGCATTCCAGCATCGATCTATTGAATCGCGTCGTACTCAAAGTTCCGCGCCAGGTGAGCGTGAGTGGAAAAAGTATCAGCGGCGATTTCAACGTCGCCGGCATCAGTGGCGCAGTTGATCTGAACGGTATCAGTGGGAGTGTGGAGGCTAAGCAGCTAAACGGAGCGTTAACCGTTTCAGGCGTCAGCGGGAATGTGCGCGTCGCGGTCGCGCGCATCAACGACACAGGACTTCGTGTGAGTGGCGTTAGTCGCAACGTTTACTTAGGCCTGGCCAGTAACCTGAACGCGGAATTAAGTGTCGGCAATACAACCGCCGGTGTGTCCAATAAGATCGACGGTCTCGCTCTCGCTAGTGTCGGCCCGTCAAATTATTCCGCACGTCTCGGCTCGGGCGGGCCGCGAATCGAGGTTTCTAATGTGACAGGCTTTATCGTTCTTCAGCGTATATAGAAAGTTGTTCAAAGGAGCAAAAATGAAAAACTCAGCAATCAAAAAAACTTGTGCCGTGTTAGCGCTTATTCTTGGCGCCTCGTCCGTATGGGCGACCGTCTATCAAGAACGCGATGAAACGAATAGAAGCTTTACTCTCCCAGCTAAAGCGCGGGTTGACGTGTCTGCGATTAGCGGCAGCCTTGACATCAAGGTTATTGATGGCGATACGGCAACTGTCCGAATCGAGCGAACGGCGCGCAGCCGCGCCGAGCTGGATTGCAACAAACTCGTTTTGGGGCAGGTAATTGGTAATTTGGTCATAAAGAGTGAAACCGTCGGTTGCGAGAATATGCTAGTCCAAGTCAAGTATCGCGTGCTGTTGAGTGTGCCGCGCAGTGTCAATTTAAGCGTCCATGGCATAAGTGGTCCGCTTAACATCGGAGAGATTGAGGGCGCGCTGCGAATCAGTGGCAATAGCGGTGACATCAATCTCGCGCAGTCGGGCAGTGGTTCAATCATCAGCGGCAATAGTGGGACGACAACAATTAAGATCCGGCAGCTCGATCCAGGAGGACTCGAGTTGAGCGGTAATAGCGGAGCTATCAAGTTGCACATCGCGGACGAATTAAATGTCGATGTGAAAGTGAGCCGGCATAGCGGCCCGGCCTCAAGTGAACTGCCGAATGTGAAATTTAACAAAACAGGCGCCGACGATTACTCTGCGCGCATCGGGTCTGGCGGACCTACGATTAATGTCGAAGGTAATTCGGGTAGTATCTTGGTTAGTCGTTATCGGGAATAATGCTTCGGGAATGGGCCACCAGTTTTCGCAGGAGAGAAAGCGCTGTGAAAAAGAGATCGAGAATCCGATCCATCCTGTTGGGCGAAGTAATTGCACTGAGCTGCCTCTGGCCGAGCTCGACGATCATGGCGCAGCGGGTCGCTGCGCCTCTGGACAAGAATGATCCTGAGCTGCGCGCCATTCTCACGGAGATTGAGGCCGACGCGGAGAAGGCCCGGCTGAAAGCGCAGATACCGGGGATGTCCATTGTCATTGTCCACAATCAGGATGTTCTGCTGTCTAAAGGCTTTGGATACGCTGATCTCGATAAAAAGATCCCTGCCGATCCAAAAACGGTCTACCGGACGGGCTCAGTGACGAAGGCCTTTACTGCTCTAATGCTGATGCAGTTGAGCGAGGCCGGGAAACTGCATCTCGACGACCCCATTGAGAAGTACCTGCCTGAGTTCAAGATCAAATCACGTTTCCCGGATGCCCGGCCTGCGACATTCCGTCAGCTTGCCGCGCATTATTCGGGGCTGCCGAGGGAAGCTCCGATGCTTCACGAGTATCAAGCCACGGAAGAGTTTCCTTCGGTTGAAGATCAGTTGAAGAGCCTCAAGGATGCCGATTCCGAGATGATGATCCCCGCAATGACCATGTATTCATACTCAAACCTCGGGTACGACATCTTGGGTCTGGCCATGTCTCGGGTCGCTAAGCAGCCCTACGACCAGTACGTCGCGACTCAGATCCTCAAGCCTCTCGGGATGGATCTCAGCGGCTTTGCGTTAACTGAGCAGATGAAGCAGCACTTTGCCGTCGGCTATAAGCCCGCCGGACCAGATGGAACTCACGAGAAATCGTCATACCCGAAGGTTGGCCTGGCCGCGGGGATGCTCTATTCAAACGTGGATGACATGGGAAATTGGTTGTCTTTGTTTTTCCGCCAAGGCCCGCGCGGCGGCAAGCAAGTCCTGGGGAGCAGCTCGGTGCTGGAGATGTTGACTCCCGTGGCGGTAAGCACAGACATCAGCAGAAATGAGCAGGGAAGGGCTACGTCGCTCTGGGCGTACGGTTCCAGCATCGGCTTTTCGGTCAACCCGTTTCGGGCCGATGGAGAGCAGATACATTACAAGCCCGGCGGCATGCAGGGCTTCGCATCCATCGTGTACATCAACTACCCGCGCAAGCTGGGGATGGCCCTTTTGACGAACACAGAAACTGACCCTTTCTCGTTGGGATACGATCTCCTCAAGAAACTAACGCCGGTGCTCGCCAAGTCCCTTGAGCGGAGCCAGGCCAAAGCTCTCGAGGAGGCCCTGCCGAAGTGGCAGAAATACATTGGGAGATACGTTATCACCGACCCGAACGCCATCCCCATGATAACCTTCAGCGAATTCGACGTTAGCATCATAAACAAGACGTTAGTAATCACCATACCCGAGGTACGGCCCGGTTCAGTTGTCTGGATGAAGGAGGTTCCCCTCGAGCCCTTTGGAAATAACGACTTTAAAATTGCTGGAGGAAGTGTCGGAAATAAATTCATTACTTTCGAGTCGGGCAACGATGGCAGCATGAGACTGAAGTGGCGGAATTACGTCTTCAAGCGACAACCTTAGGCCTACAATCGTGTCTGGTACTGTTTCCTTCACGCGTTAATAGTTATCCTTCACGTCCACTAAGAGTCCAATAAGCGGTCCTGTGAGTCTTTTAAGTGCGTAAAAAGTGCTATCTGTATTGATCTGCTTCCTCGCTTTGTCGCACAGCTTGCGTTTTTGATGGGTACGACTGTAGGAATCCGGCGCTGACACACCGCCGCGTTTGGCTCGCAACGACGGAGTTCAATCCACCTCCAGATCCTGTCTGATAGGCTCGTGTTTTCTTTGCGATATAAGAATCGCCACCCGCGCGATTTCGACGTTGTCGAGCTCCACCGCAATAAGGTACTTGCGCTCAATGATGTTGTTTGAAACTACAGCGGCCACCCTTTGCCGACACGCTGTCTCGCGACGGCTTCATTTTCTCGCGAATAAAGAATGAGATCCCTCTATTTTGTGGCTAATCCGTCGTGCAATGCAGCGACCACGATCCGTCGCAGCATGCCGCCGAATATCAATTGATGGAAGGGGTAGAGCGCGTACCAATACAGTCGCCCAAATAATCCTACCGGATCAAAAATCGCTGTTTGCCGAATCGTTGAAGCAGAGTCGTCGCCTGTTACCTCAAATTCCAACCAACCCCTGCCGGGTAGTTTGAGCTCAGCGACGAGACGAAGCAAATGATTTGGCTCAAACCTCTCCACTCGCCAAAAGTCGATCGTGTCGCCAACTCGTAAGACGTCAGCACTCGAGCGTCCGCGCCTGACACCTACGCCACCCAAAACCAGATCGACAAAGCCACGCACTCGCCACAACCCGTTCCAAGCATACCAACCGCTGTCGCCGCCAATTTGTTCGATTGGCGTGAAGGCAACCGCAGGCGATCGTTCTACGTGCGCTGTTCTTGAGTCTACAAGACGCGTTCCAAACTGTACGGCGCCAAACACATGAGAGTTGCCCGACGATGAAAGGGCATCTGACCAGCGTGTGGCGGCAAACTGCTTATCTTCCTTCGCTAATGCTGTGCGTACCGCCTCATCGACCCCCACCGGAAGGATGTCGAATGTCTCCAGGGCAGATTTGTCACGTACAACCGTGGGATGGACGATACTCTCAATAAGCTTGCGACCAATGCGGGCATATAAAGGGGTGACGAGACCCAACCACAGGCTCGATAAGAACGGCGTCAGCACTGGCACTGGGATCATGCGAATGCGCATCCCCCGTTGACGAGCGTATGCGCACATGATTCCGGCGTAAGAGACCTGGTCTGCTCCTCCAATCTCGAATATCCGACTTGCAGGGACCGGCAGTGAAAGCGCCTTTGTGAGATAGGCAAGGAGGTCATCGATCGCAATGGGCTGAGCTGGGCTCGAGACCCACTTAGGCGTGATCATTATCGGCAGACACTCAACGAGCGAACGAATCATTTCAAACGAAAGACTTCCGGAGCCGATAATGATAGAAGCTCGAAATTCGAGTACCGGCACACCCGAGGCACGAAGGATATGACCTACCTCCTGCCGACTTTTCAAATGCGGCGACAGGGTCTCTCCATCGTTCCCTAACGCACCCAAATAGATGATGAGCTCAACGCCTTCCGCCTTTGCGGCCGCGCCGAAATTCCGCGCTGACTGCCGATCGTTTTCTTCAAACGAGCCTGCGGAACCCATCGAGTGGACCAGGTAGTAAGCCACGCTCACGCCGCGTAGTGCTGTTCCGAGGCTGGTCGGATCCAGCACATCGCCAGCAACAATTTCGGTCCCGGCACTGACCTTTGGTTTCAGAAACTCAGGTCGTCGAGCCAGGCAGCGTAGGCGATGTCCCCGGTGTTCCAGTACTCGCAACAAACGACCGCCAACATAGCCTGTCGCGCCAGTCAGCAGAATCAGTCTGTCATCACGGTTCTCTCTTGTCATCGATCTTCACTCATTCTTCATCAATCGCAAAAATATTTTCATTCTTCGGCTGGGCCGTTTCGGTCGCGCGCATCTCCGCGAAACTCGGACCGCGAGTGAACTGAAACTACCCTTTTCTTAGCCCAACTCTTTCACGAACGTTGATAGCCCTCCGAACGATTCTGCGTAGAACTCGGCGGGAAAACGCTGCCGCAAATT
>JAICQI010000298.1 GCA_025937955.1 Pyrinomonadaceae bacterium | reverse complement strand
GGTAAGCGTGAGTCTCCACGGGACAAGCCCGTGGCATCCTGGCGGTGTTATTACTTGCCTGGTATAGCGGTAAGCGTGAGTCTCCACGGGACAAGCCCGTGGCATCCTGGCGGTGTTATTACTTGCCTGGTATAGCGGTAAGCGTGAGTCTCCACGGGACAAGCCCGTGGCATCTTCTGTTTCCGCTTGTTTAATCGGGTAATCAGTTCTAACATTTCAGTCGTTGAAAAAATGTCTGCCGAAGTTGCTTTAGCAACACGGGGGAACCAATGCTTCGCGTTAACGAAGCAGGGGCTAATCGCTGCGCCTTTCGCCACGACGAACACTTCCAGTTCGAGCCCGTCAGCTAACCTCGTAGGCTTAAAGGAAGGGCAGAAATGCTCAATTGGCTTGTTGGGAGATCCGCAGGAAGACGCTTAAAACTCTGGTTATTCAAAGGTTCCGCACAGAAGGACACCCCTCACGCCGCACCTCATAAGCAACACCCCTGGTGGCAGGTAATGTGTTTAACCGGCGTCGACTACTTCTCGACCCTCGGTTACCAACCCGGAATCGCATTCCTCGCCGCACAAGCGCTTTCTCCAATCGCAACTCTCATCCTGGTCCTACTCACGCTGTTTGGCGCGCTGCCGATTTACAACCGCGTTGCTGAAGAGAGCCCGCACGGAGAAGGCTCGATCTCGATGCTGGAGCACCTGCTCTCACGTTGGAAGGGAAAACTCTTCGTACTAGTTTTACTCGGGTTCGTCGCCACCGACTTCGTCATCACCATTACGCTCTCAGCCGCTGACGCTACGGCCCACATCATCGAGAATCCGTTTACTCCTCCATTACTGAAACACCAGGTCGGCGTGACGCTGGCGCTAATCGCGGTTCTCGGCGTCATCTTTCTGCGTGGTTTCAAAGAAGCGATCGGAATCGCCGTCGCATTGGTTGCGGCCTATTTACTCTTGAACACGGTTGTGATTGCGGTAGGTTGGTACGAGCTCGCTACCCATCCATTTCACTTTCCGGAGTGGAAACAAGCGGTCTTTGGTCATCCTGAGGTTCGCGGAGAAACCTGGCGCATTTTATTAATCTCGCTACTGTTGTTTCCGAAACTGGCGTTGGGCCTTTCAGGTTTTGAGACAGGCGTGGCGGTGATGCCACTCGTAAAAGGATACGACGATATCAGCGCGGATGATTGGGCCAACATTCAATCCACTCGCACCAGTCACATCGAAGACAAAAAGACGCGGCGGTTGTTGCGAGGGCGCATTCGAAACACCAAAAAGCTGCTTCGAACGGCAGCCTTAATCATGAGCGTAATGCTCATCAGCAGCAGTTTCGTTACGTCGATCCTGATCCCGGCAGAAAAGTTTGCTGAGGGAGGTGAAGCGAATGGCCGCGCGCTCGCGTACCTCGCGCACACCTATCTGGGAAGCCTCTTCGGCACAGTCTACGACCTCAGCACGATTCTGATTCTGTGGTTCGCCGGCGCTTCGGCAATGGCTGGTTTGTTGAGCATCGTGCCGCGCTATTTGCCACGCTACGGCATGGCGCCAGAATGGGCCAGAGCGGCGCGACCGCTGGTTATCGTGATTACGGCGATCGCGTTTGCTGTTACGCTGATCTTCAATGCAGACGTGGACGCACAAGGTGGTGCCTATGCTACCGGCGTTCTGGTATTGATGACTTCAGCGGCGATTGCTGTGACTCTCGCCGTGCGCAAAAAAGGAAGGAACTGGTATCCCTATTTTCTGATCGCTTTGGTGTTCGCCTACACCACTATTCAGAACATTCACGAGAGACCCGAAGGTATCAAGATCGCTTCGTTCTTCATTCTGACGATTATTCTCGCCTCATTGTTTTCGAGAGTCTGGCGTTCGACAGAATTGCGCGTTGAGCGAATTGAGTTGGACGACAAGGCGCGGCAGTTTATCAAGGACGCTGCAAAGGGAACCATTCGCATCATCTCCAATCGCAGAGACAAAGGCGACGCTGATGAGTATTCATTCAAGGAGCACGAGAAACGTACCAGTAATCACATCCCCACTGGAGAACCGATTCTCTTCTTTGAAGTGACGCCCGGCGACGCTTCGGAGTTTTCAGATACTTTGTCGATTCGTGGTGAGACTGTTGATGGTTATCGAATACTGCGCACACAGTCGCCGGCAGTTCCGAATGCGATTGCGGCGTTTCTATTGTACCTGCGAGATGAAATGGGGAAACTGCCGCACGTCTATTTTGGCTGGAGTGAAGGAAATCCGATTTCGTACTTGTTGAAGTACATTGCGTTTGGTGAAGGTGACACTGCTCCGGTCACTCACGAGGTTTTACGGCAGGCAGAAAAAGATCCTAATCGACGTCCGATCGTGCATGTCGGCGGATGAGCGCTACATCTGTGGGGCTTCTCCGTTTCCAGTCCTGCCGGCAAGAAAACACGAGCGACAATAGACGGGACGTCCCTGCGAAGGATAGAAGGGAACGGTAGTTTGTTGGCCACACTGGGCGCACTGTACTGAGACTTCGATGCGCTGTCGCACTCCCGACGACTGTGCCGCTGCAATAGCCGCCAGGCGTTCGTTCTTGGCTTGTTTGCAGGGCTTACACCGCTTCGGTTCGTTTTTCAGTCCCTTGTCGTGGAAGAAAACCTGTTCACCGGCGGTCCAAACAAAGTTCTCGTTACAGTCTACGCATTTGATAAGGCGGTCCTGATATTCACTCTCGTGAGTCATTTCTAATGCTTGGGCGGCTTCCGTCTGTGCCATGCTCTACTCCCTTGGTCCGATACCTCGAAAAACATTATGCCGGGCGGGCGAATAAGTACCGCGCTAAGTACGCTCGTCGGTTTGCCACCAATGAGGGTAAAAGATTCCAGCCCTGGAGAGCTGCGGTTTGGATCAACTGGTATATAACTATGGCGAAATTGTGTCAAGGTAATTCGTGCTAAAACAGGACAATCTTGACATGACCCGGGGCGGATGGCAGCATCCGCGCACAAAATCATGAGTAAAGTATTGATTGTCGGGTCGGGCGGGCGTGAACACGCCATAGTTTGGGCTATTCAAAACACCGCGGCTCCGCCGGTGGGGCTTTTCTGTGCACCCGGCAATGCTGGCATCTCCCAAATCTCCCAGACGGTGAATATTTCCGCAGATGATCATGCAGGTTTAGTGTCGTTTGCCGAGTCAAACAAAATCGATCTCACGTTCATCGGACCGGAAGCGCCTCTTGCCGCTGGCATTGTGGATTTGTTCACTGAAAGAGGGCTTCCGATTGTTGGTCCCACTGCCGCCGCTGCAAGACTCGAGGCAAGCAAGATCTTCGCGAAAGATTTCATGGCCAGGCACGGGATACCCACGGCCGCATATCGCGTTGCTGAGTCGGCCGAAGATGCAATCAAGTGTCTTGGAAGTGGAGAATTTGGTTCCGCGCATTCTCCGGTAGTGATTAAGGCGGATGGATTGGCAGCAGGAAAAGGCGTGGTGGTTGCTGGAAACCACGCTGAAGCCGAAAAAGCGATTAAGGATCTGATGGTCGAACACGTGGCGGGTCGTGGGGCAGCTGAGCGGGTCGTACTTGAAGAGGCTTTAACAGGGAGCGAAGCCTCGCTGCTGCTGTTTGCCGATGGACGTGATTATGCCGTGATGCCCGCCGCACGCGATCACAAGCGCATTGGAGAAAATGATACTGGTCCAAACACTGGCGGAATGGGAACCATTACCGATGCGTCGGTTCTAATGAATAGTGATGAGCATCGTGTGGTTCAAGAGATCGTTGAACCTACGTTGGCGGGTGCGCGCGACGAGGGGTTTCCTTTTAAGGGGGTGCTTTTTCTCGGGCTAATGCTGACTAAGGATGGTCCAAAGCTACTTGAGTACAACGTGCGTTTTGGCGATCCGGAAACGCAGGCGATCCTGGTGCGTCTGAAGACTGACCTGCTGTCAGTGTTTGACTCGATTCAGCGCCAAACGCTGGGCAACTTGCAAGTTGAGTGGACGGACGGTTCCTCAGCCTGCATTGTAGCGGCCAACAGGGGATATCCGGGAAAATACGAAAAAGGCGCGATCATTGAAGGCCTGGACGCTGTGGAGGAGGATTCTGTTCAAGTCTTTCATGCAGGTACCGCTCGTGATTCAGATGGCCGTTTTATCGCTACGGGCGGCAGGGTGCTGGGTGTTACAGCGGCAGCCGGCAGTCTTCCAACCGCTTTGGATCGTTGTTATGAGTCGCTCAAAAAGATTAATTGGCCGGGAATGCAGTTCCGGCGTGATATAGGTCGTTCAGCATAGCGCGTCTCCCTGGAGTGCGGTGCCTTGGCACCGCTTTGGTACTGCCTTTCCGAAACATTTACCAAAGCGGTACCAAGGTACCGCACTCCAGGGAGGCGCCCTTCTGGAAGGCTTTTAATAGTGCTGTTATACTCAAAGTCCGTTTTGGCTGGAGTTGAAACCACCTGAGCGTATGTGTCGTACATCAAAACGTTCGCATATGCCCGAAACAGGCCAAAATAAAGGATTTCATATTTCGCTGCCGGAGGATGAGCGAGAATGGGACTTTGGACAAGAATGAAGCGCTCTCTGCGCGCCCTCTTTGGAGGGATTATCGAGAAGACTGAAGACCCGGAACTCATTCTTCAGCAGACAATCCGCGACATGCGTGACCGCGTGCCCGAGTTGAACAACTCCGTCGCACAGGTCATGGCTACTGAAAAACTGCTCGCCAAAAACAAGGAGCGGCTGGAGACGCAGGTAGTCGACCTCGACTCAAAAATTCGCGCTTCAGTGAAGATGGGTCGCGACGACATCGCCACCGCTTACATCGGTCAACTTCAGCAGGCGCAGCTCGATCTCCAGAAAACATCGCAGCAACTGGAGCACGCGAACTCGGCATCGAAACAGGCACTAAAAGCGCGCGACAATTACGTGCTTCAGATGCAACGCCGCACCGCAGAGGCGATGCAATTGATAAACGCGTCGAAGCAGGCCAAACTTCAGGAACAGCTTGCGCAGACGATGGAGTCGTTTCAACTCGGCGACGATGCATCGACCTTCAACGAGATGCGCGACAAGATCGATCGTCGCGCCGCCGCAGCCGAAGCCAAGATGCAGTTGGGCGCCGCCAATGTCGATACGAAAATGCAGGACATCGAGCGTGAAGCCATGGACATGCAGTTGCAGGACAAGTTGCTCGCATACAAACGTGACATGGGTTTGTTAGGAACTGGAACAGGCGCAGCAACACCGCAGGCTCTTCCCGCCGAAGGCGAAACGACCAGCGGCAGTCAAAATGGCACTGGTGGAGGCCGCACCAGTTAAGGAAAGTAAAGTCCGTCTAATAATCAGTGGCGATACTTCTTTATGGAATTACCCAAGATTGATCTGAAGTATCTAAAAGAAGCGTTTAAGGAACCCATCAACTTCTGGGGGATGGCCGGGTTTGCCGTGGCAGCGGCATATGTGCAGGACGTTACGCCGCTTGTTGCTGCACTCGCGACTGAAACACTTTACTTAGCAACCGTGCCTGCCAGTTCAATTTATCGACGGTTAGTGGACCGCAGAGAAAAGCAGCGCTTGCTGAAGTTGCGCGAGCAACAGCGCGAAGCTCAGATCAAGTTGTTCGATCCGCGTGAGCGTGAAGCAGTTGAGTACTTGCGCTGGATGAAGAATCAGATCTATTCAAACTACAAGAAGTTCACCGGCACCAAGCAGATTCCTCATAACATTCAGAGTCTCGATCAGCGTTGGGAAGACTTTGTGGATCTGCTCGACGTGTATCGTCGTCGCAAACATCACCTGCGTTCGATCAATCGACAAGCAGTGCAGAACCAGCTGGTCCAGGCGGAGCGATCTGTAGAGGCTGCAAAAGACG
Organism: Pyrinomonadaceae bacterium; assembly: GCA_025937955.1. Classification (GTDB taxonomy): domain Bacteria; phylum Acidobacteriota; class Blastocatellia; order Pyrinomonadales; family Pyrinomonadaceae; genus PSRF01. The sequence continues at coordinate 1,272 of JAICQI010000298.1, read as the reverse complement.
ATCGAGAGAAACGCATTCAGAAGGCGAACGTTGAAATACTCAAACGTCGCGTTGCTGCATTCAACGACATTGAGCGCTCGGTGAAGCTGGTTGAAGGCCAGCTACAGTCAATCGAAAACTTCTTCGGATTGGTCAACGATCAGGTCGTGACACTGCCCACTCCGGAGCGTGTCTCCTCGCTGGATTTCGAGCAACTGAGCGACTCTATCGCCATGACCAAGCAGATGCTCGAAGAGACCTCCGATACCTTTGCCGCGCTCGACAGCCACAACCGCGACATCGGCAATTACCAGTTGTTGTTGTCGAATACGGGCACGGGCAAATAAGAAATCTGCGTCCCATCCGCGTTAATCTGCGGCAAATACACTGTATAGCACCTAAAACAGAAAGCACCACAATATACTGTTGACACCTTTTCTTTAAAGGGGTATATTCCGGCGCGCTGCCAGTTATAAATTTAGTACCGACCCGCAGCACTCAAAAGAGACATTCTAGGTTAAAATTGTGCGTAGAAATACGCCCTCGGATACCCGTTTTCGGAAAGGCGAAAGGCAGAGATTAATGAGCGCAACTATCGGCAAAAAAGTCGGAATTAACAGCGTCGGCTCCCCCGCCGTTTCTCCGCGTCGAAGGTCGCAGCAGCTTGGAATCAATGCCAGAAAAGTAGTTAGCAAGCGGTATTCGTTGAAGGATTTGAAGGGGCATCCGCTGGAAGAGTGGGCTGATATCGTGCGCCGGGTAGTGGGGCACGTTTCCAAGGCTGAAATTGGTGAGAAACGTGACATATTTTTCGCCGCGATGAGCGAAGTGATGCTCGCGCGCGAGTTCATTCCGAACACTCCGTGTTTGGTGAATGCTGGTAAAGCAAATGGACAACTCGCAGCGTGTTTTGTTTTGGAAGTTCCCGACTCGCTGAGCGGAATTATGGAGCACGCGAAGGCCGCGGCGACGATTCACCAGACCGGCGGCGGAACCGGCATGACTTATGAGTTTCTGCGTCCGCACGGCGCGATGGTTAGCTCGGCTACGGGGGTGGCGTCTGGTCCAGTGTCGTTCATGAACATCGTCAATCAGGTGACTGATGTTGTGAAGCAGGGCGGTGTGCGACGTGGCGCCAACATGGGAATGATGCGCGTCACGCATCCGGACGTGCTTCGTTTCATTCACGCCAAGAACGATCAGCACTCGCTCACCAACTTCAATATCTCCGTTAACGTTACCGATGGATTTTTGAGAGCAGTTGATAATAAAGAGTGGTTCCAACTGGAATTC
>JAICQI010000928.1 GCA_025937955.1 Pyrinomonadaceae bacterium | reverse complement strand
GTCAGCGCCACCGTGGAGTTCATGGTGATCACATCGCCGTGGATTTCCTGTGGGGCAACGACCTGCGCCCGCCCCAATTCGCCGCGCAGTTGGTCCAAATAAACAGTTTTCCGGTATTCCCCGGACTGTGCCTCCAGGATCAGATCGAGTAAACGCTTTCGGTCCAATTCCGTAATTTGAATGATTCTTTCGCTCATCCTATCTCCTTAATGTTCTCAACCCCAGCGCCAGGTAGTTTCTTCCTTCGTATCCTCGAGCGTGATACCAAGCTTCTTCAGCTGGTCGCGGATCAGGTCGGAGAGCTGCCACAGCTTTTGTTTGCGCACTTCGCCGCGTACTTCCACGAGCAGATCGATAAATTTGTCCGCGTTGCCATCGGAGCCTTGTTTTTCCTGCAAGCGCAAGCCAAGAACGCCTGTCAGTTCACGCAGGGTGGCCTGCGCCGGCTGGAGTTGATCGTTTGTGGCGCCATTGTCACGCGCGGTGTTGATCGCTTTGACCAGCTCATAGATCGCGGCGAGCGCCAGCGGCGTGTTGAAGTCATCGTCCATCGCATCGACGAAGGACTGCTGTGTCGTTTCCGTCTGGTCCGCAAGCGCCGAGGCGGCTTCGGGGTTGAGTCCGTTTGCCGAAGCGGGCGCCGGCCGAAAGGCGGACTTGATTCGCCCGAGCGATTTCTCGGCAGCGTCCTGTGTCTCTTCATTGAAGATGAGGGGCGCGCGGTAGTTCCCGCTCAACACGAGCATCCGCATCACGTCTGCATCGCGCTGCGAGAGGAAATCTTTAATAGATACAATATTCCCCAGCGACTTGGACATCTTCTCGCCGCCAAGCTGTAACATTCCATTGTGAATCCAGTAGCGCGCAAAGGGCTTGCCCGTGTACGATTCGGTCTGGGCGATCTCATTCTCGTGGTGTGGGAAGATCAGGTCGTTGCCGCCGCCGTGGATGTCGATCTGCTCGCCGAGCTCGGCGAGGTTCATCGCCGAGCACTCGATATGCCAGCCGGGGCGTCCCTGTCCCCAGGGACTTTCCCAGAAGATCTCGCCGGGTTTGGCGGCTTTCCACAAAGCGAAGTCCATCGGGTGCTCCTTGGCTTCGCCGACTTCGATGCGCGCGCCCGCCTGCATATCGTCCAGCTTGCGTCCCGAAAGCCGACCGTAATCCTCGTCTTTTGTCACGCGGAAGTAGACGTCCCCGTTCCCTGGCGCGTAGGCATATCCTTTTTCGATCAGCCCTTCGATAAACTGAATGATGAGAGGCATGGTCTTGCTGACCTGCGGGTTGGACGTGGCAGGCAGCACATTCAGGTTGTTGAGGTCGCCGGTGTAATCTTCGATGTATTTCTGCGAGAGCTGAAGCGGCTCCACGCCGAGCTGGCTGGCGCGGTTGATGATCTTGTCGTCTACGTCGGTGTAGTTCATCACGTGCTTCACGTTGTAGCCGCGATATTCAAGATAGCGGCGGATGATGTCGAAGACCAGCGCGGACATGGCGTGACCTACATGCGCGTCGTTATACACCGTCACGCCGCAGACGTACATCTTAACGACGTTCGGCTCAAGGGTTTGAAAGTCTTCTTTCTTACGAGTAAGGGTGTTGTAGAGGCGGATCATTGTTTTCTCTTTGCTAAACACAAAGGACACGAAGACCACAAAGGAATCGAAAGCAAAACCTTCGTGTACTTCCCTGGCACCGCCCGCCAGGGCAGGTGTGTGCCCTTCGTGTTTAAATTTACTTCTTCTTCCTACCGTTATCCTCTTCCACGCGGGCAAAGATCATGCGTCCGGCGGCGGTTTGCAGGACCTTGGTGACCACCACCTGCTTGTATTCGCCGATGTAGTCGTGCCCGTTCTCCACCACTACCATCGTGCCGTCGTCCATGTACCCCACACCCTGCCCGAACTCCTTGCCTTCCTGGAAGATGTTCAGGGTCATGTGCTCGCTCGGCAGCACCACCGATTTCACCGCGTTCGCCAGCTCGTTGATATTCAGAATGGTCACCCCCTGCAGCTCGGCGACCCGGTTGAGGTTATAGTCGTTCGTCAGGATCGGACATTTCAACTGCCGCGCCAGCACTACCAGCTTGTCGTCCACTTCACGCACACCCTCGGCG
>JAICQI010000885.1 GCA_025937955.1 Pyrinomonadaceae bacterium | reverse complement strand
CCTCACGATGTTCCTGGCCAACAAGCAGTCAATCCGCGACGTGATCCTCTTCCCGCACCTGCGCCCCAAATTGGATTAGCCACAAAAAGGCACATAAAGCACAAAATAGAATCAGCTTGGAGGAAAACGCCTACTGCTGATTCTATTTTGTGCTTTATGTGCCTTTTTGTGGCTACTTACTGTTTTGAGGCTTTGGTCCGGAGTTCGGCGAGGCGCTCGTCGGACCAGGCCGGTTTTTCTCCCTGGTCCTGCACTACTTTGAGGTAACGCTCCATGGCTTCGAGTGAACCTTTGAAGTCACCCAGCTTCTCGCGCACTCGACTCAGGTCAAGAAGAAACTGCCCGTTAGTCGGCATGTAGCTATTGGCTTGTATTAGAGCGCCTTCGGCGAGTTTTAGATCACCCTTCAACTCATACAAACGCGCCAGGTGATAGTAACTGATGGGATAGCGCGCACCATCGCGCCTCGAGACATCCACAAGGTTCACTATCGCATCGTCGTACCGCTTGAGGCTCAGCAGCGCGTAACTCAGCTCCAGGTTCGCGGGAGGAAAGTATCCATTCTGGCGGCTCAACAAGCGACGAAAGTTCTCAACCGCTTCCAACGTCTTCCCGCGTTCCGATGCATTGCGAGCGCGCTGGAGAAGATCAAAACTCACCCGATCGAGCGTTAAAATTGGACCACCTGCAACGGGCGCTTTCCTTTCAACCACGTTCGCTTCGGATTTGCGAACCGGTTTCGACGGTGGCTGCGATTCGACTACGATTCTTCCTTCGTTGCCTCCACGCGCCAGCGCTTGCTTCGCAGCATCGTGTTGCGGATTGACGAGCAAGGCCCGGCGCCATTCGCGCGTTGCCAGATCGTACTGTCCGCGAGCGGCGTAAACCCGGCCAAGGTTGTAGCTCGCTTCCGCGTAGCGAAAGTTCTCGAGTTTCAAAGCTGACAACAACGCGTCGGACGCTTCATCCCATCTGCCCGCACGCAACAGCAAAACACCGAGATTGTTATGGGCGCGAGAGTATCCGCCCTTGCGCTGCTCGATGGCGGTTCTATAGGCGGTCATCGCGGCCTCCGTCTCGCCGAGACGGGCGAAGGCGTTGCCGAGGTTGTAGAAGCCGATCGGATCGAATGAATCTGAAGTTGCGATCGCGTTCAGCTCTGCAAGCGCTTCGGTCTTGTGACCAGTGCTGTGTAGCAATTCCGAGAGCTTCAATCGGAGGCGGTTACGTTCCGCAGCGTTCGGCGCAGCCTGGATCTCATTGCGCAGGGTGACGACCGGATCGGGAGTATTGTCGATGTCCTGAGCGAAGCAGAACGCCGGGAATAACGACAACCCTGCGACGAGGATCAAAAGGGAGATTATTTTTCGCATTAGTTAACCCTTCGTTGTCTAACATCGTCGCGCAGGTACGCGACGACCGTGCCTCCAAAGCCAACGGCCCAGCCACGGTTTCGATTCGTGAAGAAGACGCGCTCCAGCGGGTGTTGCGTGCCACTGCGCTGGGTGGTCCAATGCTCCCCGCCATCAACGGTGTGAATGATTGTTCCCTGGGCCCCCACTGCCCAACCTTCCAACGCATCGACAAACTTCACGTCGAAAAGATCGACGGTGACTGTCGACTCCTGTCGCTGCCAGGTGCGACCGCTATTCACGGTGCTGTAAACGCTGCCGCCGCTGCCAACAGCCCATCCCCTGCGGTTGTCGACAAACGAAGTCGCGGTGAAGCGAGTCGACTTTTCAACCTGTGGCAGGGTTGATTGATACCACGTATCGCCGCCGTCCGACGTTTGTATGATCGTGGCGCCGGCTCCGACGATCCAACCGCGATAGTCGTCAAGGAAAATGCCACCAAGTAATAATCGACGAGTCGGCGAGCGCAGCTTGACCCACGTATCGCCGGCATCCTGCGTGGCGTAAATCGATCCGGCTTCTCCGAAGGTCCAGCCGCGCCCGTTACGATTGAACACAGCGCGAACGAGAATGGCATCGACGTCAAATCCCTTGATCTCGATTCGGTTCCAATTCTCACCGCCATCCGTAGTCTTCATCAGGTAAGCGCGCGGGTCGTCCATGTCCGTGAGCTGGTAAGCATTGACCTCGCACACCATCCAGCCCGTCTTATCGTCGATGAAGAAGATGTCGCGCACGACGTCGTCGGTGGAGGAGCCGCGCGGTTGCCAGTTGTTGCCGCCGTCGATTGTTTGTAAGAGGGTGCCTTTGCTGCCGACCACCCAGCCGCGCGTTTGATCGATGAAAAAAACTCCGTGCAGCCACGCCATCGTGCCCGCGGACTGCTTCGCCCACGTGCCTGTTTGGGCAAACGTCGTCGTCGTAAAGACTAGTAGAAACAAAAATGAGGGGAGCACCGTGTTCATAATTGTAGGGGCGGGACTACCGGGGCGCCCCGGGGTGTATATATGAGATACGGGGGGCCAAGAGTGGCGCCCCATAAAATATG
>JAICQI010000800.1 GCA_025937955.1 Pyrinomonadaceae bacterium | reverse complement strand
TGCGCGAACGGCCGCTTGCTTCTGCGTCGTTTTGACCCTCGAGACCGCTACGTTCTTGGCGGCAGATCTGCGAGCGACTGGCTTTGGTGCAGCTTTCTTCGTCTTGACTGCCGGCTTGGTCTTAGCTGAAGACTTTTTGGCCGCACGTGGTTTGGCCGCCGCCTTACGCGCGAGTGGCTTGGCAGCGGCTGCTCTCTTTGCTTTGGGTTTGGATGGGGACTTCGCTTTGACAGCGCGCTTCGTGCTTTTCGCCGCCGATTTATCCTTTGATCGCGATGCTGACCGTCTCAAACCTTTTGTGAGACTGCTACTCATGTGCGGAAATCTCAAAAGGCTGCTCACCCTCGCGAGCAGCCGTGGATTGCACGGCAGCTTACCACAGACACGCCTCTAAATCAACGAACACAACTATTTGCGGGTGCTTTAAAGCCTCGGAACATGGCCTAATTTCCGACAAATGTATCAACAAAGAAAAACACTTGAAGGTCATTGTTGGCTATGTTAAAGTGCATTTCGGCTTACGGAGGCTTAATCCACCTCGGCAAACTGCCCCAACCGAAGAAGAAACCTCTTTTAGTTTCAAAAACTTGCAATCCGCGGAACAGGCGTTTCAGGTTTTTAACTCTCCAGGAAACATCCCGCCCCGGCCTTCAATAAAGAGTCGCACAATGGCAGACACACCAATCCTGTTGCGTGAACAGCAATACCACCAAATAAAGGCTGTCCTGGCGCGATTGCGGATGGACGCCTCAGCCAAGGTGGTCTTTCTGGTCGATAAGGACGGTCAGGAGATCGCATCCCAGGGTGAAGTGGGAAATCTTGACACAACCAGTCTGGCGTCACTCGCGGCCGGCAATGTCGCCGCTACGGGTGGAATGGCCGCACTGATCGGAGAGAAGGAGTTCCCGACGCTCTCCCACGAAGGTGAAAAGGAGAGCATCCACATCTCCGTGGTCGGGAGGCTCCTGCTCGTGGTTGTTTTCGACGAGCGTTCCAGCCTCGGACTAGTGAAACTCCGCAGCAAGCAGGTTTCACAGCAACTGGCGGCAATGTTCGACGAAATTGCTGCTGGAGACTATGACGACCTCGAGTCACCATTCGCCGGCATTACCGACGAGGACATCGACAGTCTTTTCAGCTAACGGCACGCGCTATGACCTTTATCAATTACGCTTCCCGAGAAATCAACTGCAAGATCGTTTACTACGGCCCAGGTTTGTGTGGTAAGACGACTAACTTGCAGTACATCTTCGACTCGACCGCCCCCCAGGCCCGCGGCAAGCTCATCAGCCTCGCCACTGAAACGGATCGCACGTTGTTCTTCGATTTCATGCCGCTCGAGCTGGGCACGGTCCGCGGATTCAAGACGCGCTTTCACCTGTACACGGTTCCCGGTCAGGTGTTTTACGACGCGTCGCGCAAGCTGATTTTGAAAGGTGTGGATGGCGTTGTTTTCGTGGCCGATTCGCAGGAAGAACGAATGGATGCCAACATCGAGTCGCTGTACAACCTGGAGGAGAATCTCCAGTCGCAGGGCTACGATCTGATGAAGATTCCGTACGTGCTTCAGCTCAACAAGCGCGACCTCGGCAATATTGTTCCGGTCGAAGATCTCGCCGCCGAGCTGCAAAGGAAGGGCGAGCCCGTTGTGGAGGCTGTCGCTTCAACAGGGCAAGGCGTGTTTGACACGTTGAAAGCGGTCGCGAAGCAAGTCCTCACCGAACTGCGCAAAGGTTAAGAGTTTTACTCGAGCGATTTGAGCATTAGCAGCCCGTCGCCGCCGTTCGAATAGTATTTCGGTAGTTTCTGAGTGATCGTGTAGCCGAGACTTTCGTAGAGTTTTTGTGCCGGGGTATTAAGTGTCCTGACTTCGAGGCGCACCAGTCTCACGTTCCGTTTGCGGAACCCATCTTCGACCTGCCACATCAACCTCTTCGCCAGATTCCGTCGCCGGTGCTCAGGCGCCACTCCAACCGTAGTCACGTGCCCGGTGTGATCCGGCTCGACGAGTCCGATCACGAATCCTGCCATCACGCCACCGGTCGTCACCGCGCGATATGAAACTGATTCCGGAGCGGTCAGGAGATAGTCGAAGGTCTCTCGACTGTAGGCTTCGCCGTCGATGAAGCAGCGCTGGTCGAGCCGCCAGCATTCGTCAAGCTGTGAGATAGTCAGCGGACGAATGTCGTAGCTCGTACCCCACGAAGGAGTTGGAGTCCTTTCTTTCTTCTCGGAGTCGTATTCGGCGTCCGACTGCGACCACCAGCGCGATTTAAATTTCTTTAGTACGGCCATAAAACTTGGTGTAGTTTACCATCCCGGTTTTTATCTGCCTACAGGATTAGCATGCAATCGCCGTAACTGTAAAAACGATAACGCTGTGCGACAGCGTGACGGTAGGCGCGCAAAGTAAAGTCGCGTCCCGCAAACGCGCTGACGAGAATCAACAGCGAAGAACGCGGGAGATGAAAGTTTGTCAGCAGCGCATCGGCGATGCGAAAGGTGTAGCCGGGTTTGATTGTTAGGTTAGCTACGCCACGTCCTGCTGCAACGCGTCCTTCTTCTGTAGTAGACGATTCGAGTGCTCGCATGGTGGTGGTCCCAACGACGATAACTCTTCCGTTTTTTGCGCGTGCTTGATTGATTGTGTGCGCGGCGGCGTTGGAGATCTCGAAGTGTTCGCTGGTGACTGAATGTTGGTCCACGTCGTCGACGCGAACAGGCTCAAACGTTCCGTAGCCGACGTGTAGCGTGACCTCTGCGATCCCGGCGATCTCCGCAACGGCTGCGAGTAGTGCGGGTGTGAAGTGCAGGCCCGCCGTGGGTGCTGCGATCGCGCCGCGAGATTTTGAATAGACGGTTTGATATCTCTCACGATCTTCTTCGGAGACGCCCGCGGGACGTTTGATGTACGGTGGCAGTGGAGTTGAACCAACCTCGGCCAGCGCCTCATCAAACGAACCTTCACAGTGAAAACGAACGTGACGAAGCTCCGCTCCCGGGTCGTCAAGCATC
>JAICQI010000892.1 GCA_025937955.1 Pyrinomonadaceae bacterium | reverse complement strand
GATTGCGAGCAGAGCGCACACAAACCCCACAGCCAGACCGCAACACAGCATCAGGACATTTTCCGTGATTACCATGGCTGCGAAATGTGAAGAGTTATACCCCACGGCACGCAGGAGAGCCAGTTCTCGGCGTCGTTCAAAAACGTTGCGCAACAAAACGGCGGCCATGCCGAAAGTGCCGAGAACCAGTCCGAGCCCGCCGAGCATCTGGAACGTGGAGAGATACGTGTTCTCGACGCGATGAAAGTTTGCGAGTCGTTCGTCGGTTGAGACTACGTCGAAACCGAAGTCTGACAGTCGGTCTTCGAGCACAGTTGAGACTTCCGTCGTCTGTTCTCTGTTAGGCACGTCGAGTAGAAACATCCGGTAACCTTCCTGTGCGGGAAACAGACGCAGGAAGTTTTTCTCCGACATCAACAGTTCGCTCTGGAAAATACTGTCAGACAAAGCACCAACGATCAGCAAGCGGAGCGGACCGGTGGCGTGATCGATTACCAGTTCGTCGCCGACTTTCAGGTGCAACACGTAGGTTAAAGAGTTCGCGTCGCCGATGACTGGTACAACTCCATTTTCTAACTCGCGATCGAGGAGCAGCCATGGGTTCGCTTGCTCTTCGTTGCTCGCAGCGAGTGAGCTCTGGAAAGTGAAGCGGTTGTCGTGAATGAAAGACGCGGGTGGCGCGACGATCTTCGGGTTGCGTGGTTGGTAAAGATTGAGACAGCTTGTGTCGTCGCCGGGGCGCACGCGGAAGTTTACAAAGCTCACGTTGTTATTGCTCAGATTTAACGACTCGCGGCCGGCAGGAGTGTTTGCATCATGGACCAGCGGCAGTAGCGATTCGGCGAGGAGCGGGTAACCACCGGTTCCTGATTTTCGATCGGAGGCCGCGGCGCCGGAGCGGCGGAACGAATCGACGGCGACGATGATGAAGGCAGCGGAGGCGATCAGCGTGATGCAGAGGACGGTACGACCGGGGCGGTAGGTGGCGTTGCGAAAGCCGAGGCGCGCGATGGTCCACCAGCCGGAGCCGTGGATCGAAGGCTTCTCGGAGCGCTTGAGCCAGCTCGAGAGAAAAAGCACGCCGGCGACGAGCAGGACCACGCCACCACCGAAGAAAGCGGCGACACGCGGAATTGCTTGGAGAGCACCGGCAATTAAGAGCGCGATGCCTATGACAGTCAAAACAATCGCAAGCAATTTCTCCCGCAAAGGAGCAAAGGTAGATCTCTTTGCGTCTTTGCGTGAAACTGTTTCTGGTGTAATGGAGCCCGCAAGCAAACTCCGCGTCGACGATCGCCCGAGTCTTCTCAACGTAAAGAAGATGCAAACAACCGCCGACGCCACTCCGCCAAACGCTCCTAGCGCCATCCATTTCCACGAGACGTGCAACGTCAACGCCGTCGTCCCGACCGCATCAACCCACCACGTCCGCAGCCCATGCATCAACAAAGCCGCGTACGCAATCGCCCCGACGAGCCCCAGCAAACTCCCAACGACTGCAAGCAACGTCCCCTCGGCGAGAAACAGTCGCCGGATCCCTGCATCCGAAAACCCGATCGCCTGCAACGTCCCCACTTCACGCGCACGCTGCTCGATCCCGAGTTTGAAAAACAGCGTCGTCAACATCAATGCCGACACGACGAGGAAGAAACTGAAATACAGAAAGTACTCGCCGAAGTCAGTCGCGCCGCGCGAAGCCGCCTGACCCTGATCGCGAACCGCTATTACTTGAACGCCCATTAAAGCCGGATCGATCGCCTGTCGCAGTTGCTCACCAAAGTTGTGAATGTTGTCAGCCGTTAACGGCCCTTCGATACGGATCGAAGTCAGCTTCCCGAACCGCGTTCCCCACAAATTCTGCGCAACGGAAAGCGGGATGAATGCTTTTGGTGTCGTGCGATACTGGTGCCAGTAGTCTTCATCTTCCTTTCGCACTCGATCGAGATCGATCGGAAACGGCGGATCCCAATCGGAAAGATTCTCCGATTCAGTAATGCCGGGATACTCAGGTACGAGCTCACGATCTGCTGCGAGTCCTGCAATCGGCACCACGGCCGCCAACTGGAAATCGGCCTTCTTCGTTTCCAGCTGTCCATTCTCGAGCCAGAGATAGTATTCGAGTGAAACAGTGTCGCCGGGCTTCGCGTTGAGATCGCGCGCGGCCCAGTCGTTGAGAATGATTTGCGGGTGCTGCGAAGGCGAAGTCTGCGAGGGCGCTAATTTCGCGAGCGTCTCGTCGTCAAGCGCCGTAACGAGAGAATAGGGAGTCAAACGTTCACCGGAGTTAATGCTGTTCGCTAAGTAAGAGAGTACTGGCACGGTTCGCAGCGAGTCCGATTTCGCTGCCTCGCTTGCGGCCGCAGTAACGTGTTCGTTAATGATCTTGCTATTACTCTCGAGCGAGATGTGCTG
>JAICQI010000741.1 GCA_025937955.1 Pyrinomonadaceae bacterium | reverse complement strand
GCATAGTGAACAAAAACGCGCGCAATACTTGCGATCTATTCGTAGCGCGAACAGTAGTGGAGCGCGAAACTTCCTCAGGTGCGCCGACGGATGCTCGCGCGGCGTTCGCGAAGTTGTTCAAGAAGTGACCACGAGCGGCTGGGATGAAGAAGAAGACTAGGCGCTCGACAAAAATTTTATTGATACGCCACGCCGAGAAACCTGCCAAAGACTCTCCGCCTTTCGGTGTAACGCTCACGGGAGACCGCAGTAAGGAGTCGCTCGAGGTCCGCGGTTGGCAAAGAGCTGGCGCTTTGACCCATCTCCTTGCTCCTCCTGATGGTCGTTTTCAACATGCCGAACTTGCCAGGCCGCAATTCATATACGCATCGAAACCGGTAAAACGGAGGGGCAGCAGGCGCCCAATGGAAACCATAATTCCTTTAGCTGAGAAACTCGGAATCGAAATCAACTCTGAATACCGGAGATCCGAGTTCGAAAGCATGTTAGACGAGGTATTCTCGCACAGAGGTGTGGTCCTTATTTGCTGGCAACGAGAGTACATTCCGGAAATCGCGTCATACATTATGGACCACAAGCGATCCGTGCCGGAGGAATGGCCGGAAGATCGTTTCGATATGGTCTGGGTATTCGATCTCGAACCCTCGTCGGGGAAGTATAAGTTCAAACAAGTTCCGCAAAGATTACTCTCGGGCGATCGAGCAACTCCAATAAGGTAGCTTTCTCTCTGCGGCGCTCTGCGGATCTCTGCGTCCTCTGTGTTGAAGTGGCCATTTACAGCAGAGAACGCATCTATGAAGCAGATGCTGTTGTCAAGGCACACTTCAACCGAAGTGCCGGAGGCACCTTGTCGAGGTTTTTCGTTTGCCTTTTGTTCTTTGACATAAAACCGAACTAGTTGTCGTTTGGATGCCTCAATCGATCAGGGCCGTGCCGCGATCAATCATCTATTCGGTGATGCTCCATGAGGTTTACTTCGCTCTCCGTTGCTGGTGAACAACTAATCACTGGCAAGGGAGGCTGACTGCTCAATCAGAGGACAGGCCTAAGAGCCTAGCGATCTCGCGAGCAAGTCGAGCTGCGACGGGCGCGACGTTGGAATTCCGCATAATCAATCTGGTCGCGCAAAAGAATGTAACTGCGAATCAGTAACTTCCTGGCCACTGCTACCTTGGCTTTGGGCTTGTTGCGCCGCTGCTGCAGGCGGCCATAGAAGCGCTTTAACTCCGCGTCTTCTTTGACCGCTGTTTGACCGGCTTCGATCAATAAGAAACGCAACAGTTTGGAGCCGGCTTTACTGATGCCCAGGTAACGCTTGCGCTCAGCCGAAGAGTCTTCACAAGGATCGAAACCGCCATAAGCGGCGACCTTCCGCTGAGTCGGAAAACGACTAACCGGCTCCAGCGTGTGTACTACTGCCAGCGCAGTCAACAGCCCCAGTCCCGGATGCGTACGCAATCTACAGACCCGCTGATCGGCGGCTGCCTGCTGACTGAGCCACTTTTCGCAAGCGCTAATGCGTTGCTCTAAAGCGGGTAGTAACTGCAACCATTGTTCGCGTTGGCACTGCATTACTGGTGACATGGCCAAACTGGTTAGTTGTTGTATGCCGGCCTCGGTAAACAATTGGGACCTCAACGCCAGGCCCGACTGAATAGCTACCGCCTGCACGCAGTTCTTAATGATGGTGCGTATCTTCACCAGCCGGTGCCGATAACGCAGCATGCGCAGGATCTCGCGGCTGAGCGGCGCTTGCCGGTGAATGCGGGGGAATTCGTCGCGCACCAACAGCTCTAGTATCAGCGCCGCATCCCGACGATCGTTCTTCTGGCGGCGCCGCGCACAAAGACGAATCTCAGTTGCGTCTCCGAGCCAGATCTCGTGACCTAATTCTTCCAGCAGTTGTTCGAACCAAAGGCTGTAACCACCGGCCTCAAGTCCGACCAGCACTGGACCTGGTAATTGGGCGTAGAAGTGGCGCACTGCTTCCTTGTTGTCGTGCTTTAGTTCGTGAGTGGCGATCACGCCGTCTTCAGTTGTCAAACAGCAAATCGTTTGTTGACGTGCATGAAAGTCGACGCCGCAATATACTCCGTAGTCCATAGCAGGTGTCTCCTTTCGGTTTTATGTCACCCGTGAGTTTAATCACTCGCGGTTCGAAAGGGCACCTGCTTCATAACATCAGAGTTACGCAGAGACACTATCCTTCGTGAGCGCGCTTCAATGGTTCGATTTCGATCTTGTCCATCTTCAGCATCGCTTCCATCACGCGCTTCGATTTTTCCGGATCACTATCACCCAACAACTCAGCCAGGATCGTCGGCTCCACCTGCCACCACAAACCGAACCTATCTTTGAGCCATCCGCACCGTGATTTCGTCCCGCCTTCAGAAAGCTTCTCCCAAAAATAGTCAACTTCGTCCTGCGTCTCACAATTCACGACAAACGATATGGCTTCGGTAAACTGGAACCTTGGACCACCATTCAGCGCGACGAATTCCTGTCCGTCGAGCTCGAATTCTGCTGTCATCACTGTTCCTGCCGGACCAGGCCCAGCCTCTCCGTAGCGCGAAACAGTCAGGACTTTCGAATTCTTGAAAATAGAAACATAGAAATTCATTGCCTCTTCGGCGTTGTTATCAAACCACAGGAACGGAGTAATTTTTTGCATCTCGTCCTCCTTTGTTTCCTAATCGAATGGCAGGAACCATTTTCGACATGTACCCGGAAATATTTTTTCGCGCACCGCGTCGTTTGCTCCGCGCGAGCAAAAAGACTAAAAGAATTGCAGGAGGTTGGCGATGATAGTAGAAGTCCGAAGCTACCGCATCAAGCCGGGGAAGCGCTCTGAATTTATCAAGATGTTCGAAACGCGGTCCGTCCCCGCACTACGCGAATACGGAATGAAGATTGTTGGTCCATTGCTTGACGTTGAGAACCCAAACAAGTTTGTTTTTCTCCGCAGCTTTCCTTCACTCGACGATCGCGAGCGCATGAAAGACGCATTTTACAGCAGTGACATTTGGACAAACGAATTGGAAGCGATCGCGATGCCGCTGATCGATAGTTACGACGTCATACTCTGCGAGGCATCGCCGGGTTGCGTATTTGATTGGAACGACTAGATCGGCGTTTTTGGCCACGCGTTTATGAGATGCTCACGTCGTGGAGCGTTAAGCAAAAATCCGGCGGCGGAAATAATGAAGAGAATGTAATAGTGGCGATGACCGGTCACTAAAAAATCAAGGAAGCCCAGCAGACCCGCGACCTCGGTTACGGCCCACGTCACTATGTATGCTTGTTGG
>JAICQI010000922.1 GCA_025937955.1 Pyrinomonadaceae bacterium | reverse complement strand
TCGCCGCCTTCTCCTCATCCTTTTCCGGACGCCAGGCGACGACGTAATAATTTGAAGTCTCGTCAAGCACATTTGCTACCCAGCGATCGTAGAAGTTTGTATTGCGAAGTGCACGCCCGCCAGTGTCGTGGGCGATTGCGTGGAGTGCGTCCTGGTTAGCTTCAAGTTCTCCTATCGAAGCGATATGGAGGCGTTCGTCGAGAGGTGTCTTGGTGCCGGGATCCATGTACGAACTGTTCACCAAACCTGCCGAGTGAATTGTGTAAACCACCACGCCGGCTCGTTGAGCGGCGTCGATTACATGATCGATTTTGTCGCGCACGCCGCCCGCGTTTGGCCCGGCATCCAGCAGAAAACCGTCTGAAATAAAGAAAGCCAGTTTACGTCCCGGAGCCCGGGCCACTGAACGCATGGCCGATTCGAGAGAGTTGTAAGTGTTCTGAGTGATTTGTGCCGCCTGCATCAGGATAGCGCGCGCGCTGTTCTTAACCTCTGTTTCACAAGCCTGGCGGATGAGAGGCAGCACAATTTGTTTCGCTCTCCGGAAAGTGTTTGCACCTTTCATGCATTCGCCGACGTAAGCGTCGAGCACCTTCTTATCGGTCTTGCCGGTATTGATTTGAAGAGCCATGTACTCCGTCATCTTGGCGGTGCCGCCCGCGCTGTAACCGTGGGCGTCGTACGGCCGTGGAACGAGGCGAGCGAGCGCAGCATCGAGCACGGTCTTGTTATTCGTGAACTGTTCGAGAAAGCCAATCTGACCGCTCGCAGTGAGAATCGCGACGTTGTCTTTCGAGCTCATCTCCCGATCTAGAAAATGCTGAAGCATTGTTCTCGTGCGGTTCATGCTGTCGGGTGAGAGATGAAGGTCGTCGACGAAGAAGACGATGGTGCGACCAGGGATGCGCGGAGACGCAGCGGTCGTTGCGGTTGCTGGATCGTTTGGATTGCCGAGCGTTGCGAGCTCCCGTTCCCTCGCGCTACCGGAGGCGACACGTTCGAAGAATGCGATCGGACGCGGTTTGCCGTCGACGATCAGTTCGAATTGATCTCGCTGTAGACCCTCGACGAAGTTGCCTTTCTTGTCGAGCACGGTGATGGCCGTTTGCACCAGTTCAGTGTTGACGCGAACGACATCGGTCTGCTGCGCGTTAGCTACCACCGAGCAAAGTGCGACAAGCAATAGGATCAAACAGAACTTCATTTATTTCTCCCCTGGACTCAATTTGCCACAGATTTTCACGGATTAACACCGGATCGAGGGCGCTGGCCCCACACGGGCGGTGGCGGCTCTTTGGGTGAACGATCCACCGGGCGTTCTTTCAGCAGTCGCATCGCTTCCTGGACTGCGCGCTCGAGTTGCGGGTCTCTGCCGGCAATGACTTCCTTCGGCCAGTTTTCGACGTCGATATCGGGCGCGACGCCTTCGTTTTCAACTGCCCACTTCCCGTCACGCGTGAAGAACCCGCCGCGCGGCGCGATCATCGATCCACCATCGACGAATGGCGGCGTGTCGGCCGTGTGAACAAGTCCGCCCCACGTGCGCTTGCCAACAAGCGGACCTATCTTACGACGCTTGAACATATACGGCATCAAGTCGCCGCCCGAGCCGGCCATCTCGTTGATGATCATCACCTTCGGTCCCCAGATGCCTGCTGAAGGACTGGTGAACGGATAACGATCGCCCGCGACGTTGTTGAAGTAACCGTCAAAGTCGCGCTCGAGGATCTCGATGATGTAGTCGGCTGCCGAGCCGCCGCCGTTGAAGCGTTCGTCAACTACTACGCCTTTCTTGTCCTGTTGCGAGAAGTAGTAACGATTGAAACTACTGTAACCAGGCTGGCCGGTATTCGGCAGATAAACGTAAGCGAGCTGACCATCCGAGAGTTTCTCAACTAACCGCCTGTTCGACTCAACCCACGCGCGTGTACGCAGCGCTTGTTCGCTTGCGACTGGCACGACCGTGACAGTCCGCGCGCCTTCCATCGCAGGCGTAGTGTTCACGGTGAGTGTGGTTTGACGATTAGCAGTTCCATCCAGCAAACGATGGATGTTATCGGGCGCTCTCAACTCGATGCCGTTGATCGCGAGGATGTAATCCCCGGCGTTAACGTTCGCGCCGGGCGTCGCGAGTGGCGAACGCAGATCCGGATTCCAACTCTCGTTGTCGTAAATGCGCGTCACTTTGTAGCGCCCGTTTTCGATT
>JAICQI010000122.1 GCA_025937955.1 Pyrinomonadaceae bacterium | reverse complement strand
GTCGAAGCTGATGCCGTTTTCTAATCTCTTGCCGCGACGTTCCGCTTCTGTCAGCAGTCAACGCGCGAGTCGTTGCCCGACTTCTTGTAATGACCGCGCTTCGACCAGTTCTGCATGCCTACGCAAACGTCCAGCAAGCATCTTGACTGCGGCAAGCGAGATCGTTGGGTGTTTCAGACAGACGGCCCGCACGTCCCATTTAGCGATAAAGAGAAGCACTGAGTCTTCATCCGCGACCGCCGTTGCCGGGTATGTCCCATCATCGAAAACTGGCACATCAGCAAGGATGGCTCCAGCTCGCTTGGATGGAGAGGTCTTGTCGTCAAAGAAATGCGGTGTTCACGTGGCAACGACCAGCAGCAATTCATTTTAGAGTTTACTAACACGTCAATG
Source organism: Pyrinomonadaceae bacterium (assembly GCA_025937955.1). GTDB lineage: Bacteria > Acidobacteriota > Blastocatellia > Pyrinomonadales > Pyrinomonadaceae > PSRF01. Next base: position 10,555 of record JAICQI010000122.1, on the reverse strand, counting down.
CGTTACGGTAGACACGCCGAGGCGAATCCCTGGAATTTGCCCGGATTGGAATGGCGAATTCAATCGCCACCGCTAACCGAAAACTTTACAAGCACTCCGATTGTGACCAGGGCGGCCTACGAATTCGCTCCTCCCGAAGAGACCGAAGTTGTAGGCAAGTTTCTCGACGAGCAACCGCAAAAGGCCTGACACCCTAACACGGCGACCTCCTTTGAAGGCGAATCTAAATCACCGTACCTGCCCATAGCCTCCACCATCAACTTTGCCTGATGATTAGTAATTTCTCACCCCGATCATCACCACCTGCTGGCAGAAAGTTTCAAGTGTTAATACGTGCCTTCATTAGGTGGTAATACGCTACCTGACCTCGCAATAACACTTTAAGCTTTTACTCACGTACCGAATCGTCGCGACCAGAATTGAATCTTCAGGTTCGGGAAAGGTAGGGAGCGTAGAGGCATGAGTCTGGATTTCAAGGCCCGTACCGTGAGTAACCTACGAGTGATGATTAGACATAGACTACATACGACGAAAAAGAACAACACAGACATGAGAAGGAGTTGACGATCATGCTAAAACGTACCGCAGGCGCGGTCTGGGAAGGAAGCCTAAAAGACGGCAACGGGACAATGAACGTGGGTAGCGGTGCATTTGATGGTCCATATACCTTTGCATCACGCTTTGAGGACGGCACATTCACAAATCCGGAAGAACTCCTGGGTGCGGCTCACGCTGGGTGCTTTTCCATGGCGCTCTCGCTCGGTTTGGGGAAGGCAGGGTTTGCACCACAACATATCAACACGACCGCGACGGTGCACCTGGATACTGAGAATCTAAGGATCTCCGCGATTGACCTCGACACTAATGCCCAGGTTCCCGGAATCACCGAGCAAGCGTTCCTTGAGCAGGCTGAATTAGCCAAGAATAACTGCATCGTGTCTAAGGCCCTTAAAGGCACAGAGATCAGGCTTCAGGCCAGGCTTGCCCAAACGGCAAGATAATCTGAGGATTGATATCGGGCCCAGCAGCGATTCTAAAATTTCCGGACATGGCAGCCTGAAAATAGTCTGCGACAGTCCGGACATTTCGTCTCGATGAAAAAAGTTGTAATGAGGCAATCCAGCGAAGAATTCTTCCCACGCACGGTGCAGCGACCGACCTCGTTGATCGCCTTCTGGGACTCCACAGTGGGGAAAAAGATCGTGATGGCCGTAACCGGTGCAATCGGCGTCGGCTACCTCATCGGCCATGTTGCGGGGAACCTGTTGGTATTCCGAGGTCCCGCGAAAATTGACGCGTACGCCGCCTTTCTAAAGTCGAACCCGGGTCTGCTGTGGACCGCACGCGCAATACTTCTCCTCGCAGTGATCCTGCACATCATCGCCGCTTTTCAGTTGGCCAGGATGAGCCAGAAGAGCCGGCCCGTTGCCTATAAACGATGGCGGGCGGTTGGGTCTGATTTCGCGTCACGCACTATGAGATGGACCGGGCCCATTATTGGCATCTTCATCGTCTATCATCTGCTGCACTTCACGACGGGAACAATCCATCCTGACTTTCGCGAAGGTCAGGTCTACCACAACGTCATAACGGGATTTCGCGTTTGGTACATCTCAGCATTTTACATTGTCACGATGCTAGCGCTCCTGGCTCACCTATATCATGGCGCCTGGAGCATGTTTCAGTCGCTGGGACTTAATCATCCAAAGTACAACCGATTGGTTCGCGCACTCGCAACGATCGTAACCGTTGTCGTAGTGATTGGGTTTATCTCGATTCCAGTCGCTGTATTACTTGGCTGGATTGCCTGAAGGGTTCGACTATGGAACTGAATGCAAATCTACCTTTTGGGCCAATCGAACAGAAGTGGGATCTAAAACGCTTCGAAATGAAACTGGTGAGCCCTGCGAACAGGCACAAGCATAGCATCATCGTGGTTGGCTCCGGCCTGGCCGGCGCGTCCGCCGCGGCATCGCTGGCTGAGCAGGGATATTACGTTCAATGTTTCTGTTATCACGACAGTCCGCGTAGAGCGCACAGCATTGCGGCCCAGGGAGGCATCAACGCAGCTAAGAACTATCAGAATGATGGTGACAGCATTTACCGGCTTTTTTATGACACGGTAAAGGGCGGCGATTTCCGCTCACGTGAAGCGAATGTCTATCGCCTGGCCCAGATCAGCGTAAACATAATTGACCAGTGCGTGGCCCAAGGCGTGCCATTCGCGCGCGAATACAGCGGCCTTCTCGACAACAGATCATTTGGTGGCGCACAGGTATCGCGCACGTTTTATGCGCGCGGGCAGACCGGCCAACAGCTTTTACTCGGCGCTTATCAAGCCCTGGAGCACCAGATTGCCGCTCGCCAGGTCAAAATGTTTCCGCGAACCGAGATGCTCGACCTGGTGGTTATCGATGGGCATGCGCGCGGTATAGTTACACGTAATCTAATCACGGGGAAGATCCAGTCCTTCGTCGCTGACGCGGTAATTCTTGCAACCGGCGGCTACGGAAATGTTTTTTATCTCTCTACCAACGCCAAGCACAGTAATGCCACAGCGATTTGGCGCGCTTACAAGCGAGGCGCTGCTTTTGCAAATCCATGCTTCACGCAAATACATCCCACCTGCATTCCGGTCACAGGTCACTATCAATCCAAACTCACATTGATGAGCGAGTCGTTGCGCAACGATGGCCGCATCTGGGTCCCGGAGCAAAAGAAAGACAGGAGGCCCCCGAATCAGATTCCCGAGAGCGAGCGGGACTACTTTCTCGAGCGTCGCTACCCCAGCTTCGGAAATCTCGTTCCGCGTGACGTGGCCTCGCGCGCGGCGAAGGAAGTATGCGACGAAGGTTTTGGAGTTGGTGAGAGCGGGTTCGGCGTTTACCTCGATTTCGCGGACGCCATCAAGAGCGTTGGCGTACCGGTCATTAATGAACGGTATGGCAATCTATTTGAGATGTATGAGCGCATCACGGCGGAGAATCCCTACGAGGTTCCGATGCGAATCTATCCCGCCGTGCATTACACGATGGGCGGCCTCTGGGTCGACTACAATTTGATGAGCACGATCCCCGGACTCTTCGTTTTAGGTGAGGCAAATTTCTCGGACCACGGTGCTAACCGGTTAGGGGCGAGCGCACTGATGCAAGGACTTGCCGATGGTTACTTCATCATCCCTTACACGATCGGCAATTATTTGGCGACCACGAACCTCGACAAATTAGGGATCGAGCATCCTGCTTTTACCGTCACCGAAAACGACATCACTCTTCGGGTGAAGCGGCTGCTCGGAATAAGCGGAAAACGAACAGTCGATTCGCTTCATCAGGAACTCGGGAAGCTCATGTGGAATGAGTGTGGCATGGTCCGCAACGAGGCCGGCTTAAGACACGCTCTCGCGAAGATTCCGCAACTGCGGGAAGAGTTCTGGCATAACGCCAACGTCCTCGGCGGTAATGATGAGTTCAACCAGGCGCTTGAAAAGGCAGGTCGCGTCGCTGACTTTCTGGAACTCGCAGAGTTGATGTGCCGTGATGCGCTACAAAGGGAAGAGTCGTGTGGTTGTCATTTCCGCGAAGAGTTTCAAACACCGGATGGGGAAGCTCAACGCGATGACGAGCACTTTTGTTATGCATCAGCGTGGGAGTATGCCGGCGACGACAAACAGCCGGTACTTCATAAAGAACCTCTCAGTTTTGAATACGTACCGCTGACGAAACGGAGCTACAAGTAATGAACCTGACGCTTCATGTCTGGAGACAAAAGAACTCTCACGCTAAGGGGAAGATGGTTCGTTACGAAGCGAAAGACATCAATCCAGACATGTCTTTTCTAGAGATGCTGGACGTAGTCAACTGGAACTTAAACGAGATGGGTGAGGAACCGATCGCATTCGATCACGATTGCCGCGAGGGCATCTGCGGCTCCTGCGGCATGATGATCAATGGTATCGCCCATGGACCACAAAGAGCGACTGCGGCGTGTCAATTGCACATGCGCCACTTCAAGGAGGGCGATGCGATTTTCATCGAACCCTGGCGGTCCGAAGCGTTTCCAGTAATCAGGGATTTAGTGGTTGATCGTAGTGCCTTCGATCGAATCATCCAGGCGGGCGGGTACATATCGGCCCGCACCGGAGCGACGCCAGAAGCTAACACAATACCCATCTCGAAGCCGAATGCAGAGCTGGCAATGGATGCCGCGGCATGTATTGGGTGCGGCGCGTGTGTCGCTGCTTGCCCCAACGGATCGGCTTCCCTTTTCACCAGCGCTAAAATCGCACATCTGAATTTATTGCCGCAGGGGCAACCTGAGCGTACGCAGCGAGTGCTGCGCATGGTACAGGCAATGGATCGTGAGGGATTTGGCAACTGCACGATGCATCGTGAATGTGAAGCAGTTTGCCCTAAAGAGATCAGCGTGAATTTCATCGCCCGGATGAATCGGGAATACCTAGTCCGGTCGTTTGCGTCAGCATCATCGACTTAGAGCTATATGGCACCTCCAAGTGACATTGTCACCCTGTTCGACTGCGACAACACGTTGCTCAACAATGATTACGTGGTGGCAGATCTCCGAGAACATCTTGAACGGGAGTTTGGCCCTCGGAACAGAGATCGCTATTGGGAAATCTTTGAGACGTTGCGGAAGGAGTTGGGTTACGCCGACTACCTGGGTGCATTGCAACGCTACCGGCTCGGCGCTAATAACGATCCCCGTCTACTTAAAATGTCTTCATTTCTCGTGGACTATCCATTTGCTGACCGACTCTATCCCGGATCGCTTAACGTAATCAAGCATTTTGGTAAGTATGGACCAACGGTCATCCTTTCAGATGGCGATGTGGTCTTTCAGCCGCGCAAGATCCAGCGCTCAGGACTGTGGGACGCGGTCGGCGGTCGAGTGCTTATCTATATTCATAAAGAGAGTATGCTGGATGACGTCGAAGAGCGGTATCCGGCCCAGCACTACGTAATGGTCGACGACAAGCTCCGCATCCTGGCAGAGATGAAAAAGGTTTGGGGAAACCGGCTGACGTCTATCTTTCCACGCCAGGGCCATTACGCGTTGGACCCTCACAACATTGCTAACTACCCGGCCGCCGACTTGACCGTTGAGCGTATTGTCGACCTGGTTGATTGCGGCGACCTGTCCACCTTGCTTGGTAAGGCCGGTACTAAATCGTAAGAGGAAAGCGCACAATGAAAGTGAGTCCATTCGCAGGAAAGCCGCCCGAGCCAGGGATGCTGGTTAATGTGCCAAAGCTAGTCACGGCATACTACACCGATGTGCCTGATCCTTCGATCCCAGCACAACGAGTTGCATTCGGCACTTCAGGGCATCGTGGTTCGGCTCTACAAAAGGCTTTTAATGAGTGGCATATCCTCGCGATCACGCAGGCAATTTGTCTGTATCGAAAACTGCAGCACACTGATGGTCCACTGTTTCTCGGGATGGATACTCACGCGCTTTCGATGCCGGCGTTTGCGACTTCGCTGGAGGTGCTGGCAGCCAACGGCGTCGAAGTCCTGCTCGCCGAAGGCGACGAATACACTCCGACGCCCGCGATATCCCACGCGATTCTCACCTACAACCGCGCGCGCAAGACCGGACTCGCAGACGGAATCGTGATCACGCCATCGCATAATCCTCCTGATGACGGCGGCTTCAAGTACAACCCGCCAAACGGTGGGCCGGCGGAAACCGACGTCACCGACTGGATTCAGGCAACGGCGAATCAGTTTCTCGAGAGTACTCTTCAAGGTATTAAAAGGATTCCCTTGGAGCAGGCACTTCGCGCCTCTACTACACACCGACACGACTTTCTCAGTTCGTACGTAAGTGATCTCGCAAACGTTATTGACATGGATTCAATTCGCGGAGCGAAGGTGAACATGGGCGTGGATCCGCTCGGCGGCGCGGGCGTCCACTACTGGGCGCGAATTGCTGACCAGTACAAGTTGGATCTCACTGTCGTAAACGAGCTCGTCGATCCTACTTTCCGTTTCATGACTGTGGATTGGGATGGCCAGATCCGCATGGACCCATCCTCTTCTTACGCCATGACAAATCTGATCGGTCTGAAGGATCGCTTCGACATCGCCTTTGCTTGTGACACTGATCATGACCGGCATGGAGTCGTCACGCGGGAGGAAGGTTTGCTTCAGCCCAATCACTATCTGGCGGTCGCTATCTACTACCTTTTCCAACACCGACCTAAATGGAGCAATGCAGCGGCCGTTGGTAAGACGATGGTCAGCAGTCAAATCATCGATCGCGTCGCAGCGAAACTGGGCCGCAAGCTCTACGAGGTTCCGGTCGGCTTCAAATGGTTCGTGGATGGCTTGCTCGAGGGCACGCTCGGTTTTGCTGGAGAGGAAAGCGCCGGTGCATCTTTCCTGCGTCTCGATGGCACTGTCTGGACTACGGATAAAGATGGAATTGTTCCGGCCTTGCTTGCAGCAGAGATCACTGCTCGTATGGATCGCGATCCCGGCCAGATCTATCAGGAGCTAACAAGCCAGTTCGGAGAGTCGGTCTACACGCGCACGGAAGCTCCAGCCACAGCGCAAGAAAAAGAGATTCTAAAGAAACTTTCTCCGCAGCAGGTTCGCTCGAAAGAGCTCGCGGGTGAACAAATTCAGACCATCCTGACGCATGCGCCAGGTAATGGGGCACCACTAGGCGGGCTGAAGGTAGTGGCAGAGAGCGGATGGTTCGCGGCGCGTCCGTCCGGTACTGAGGACATCTACAAGATTTATGTGGAAAGCTTTCGGGGAACGGATCACCTTAGGCGCATTTTGGATGAGGCTCAAACAATCGTCAGCGATGCGGTTGCCTAAGCTGTTCCTCAAGAGCACGACGAAGGAGCCCTATGACTGACCAGGTTCGTAAGATTCTTGATTGTTATCGGAGCGAAAATCCAGGCGTTCTAACCAACCTGGCCAGGATACTCAACCATGGCCGGCTGGGAGGAACTGGCCGGATGATCATTCTTCCGGTGGACCAGGGTTCGAGCATGGCCCGCGCAGTTTTGCGCCAAATCCTCCCTCTTACGATCCGGCCTATCATTTCCAACTTACCATTGACGCCGGCCTCAACGCTTACGCGTCGTTGCTTGGATTTCTCGAAGCGAGCGCAGGAGTAAAGGCAGGGAGACTTTTGAGGAAGAATCGCGATGCTATTGGTTTCTTTCCAGGAACTGTTTCAGAACCAATGCCTCATTGTGCTTTTCATCTCGAGCTCCATAGATTAGCGTAATTGTTCCTTTCCTGGCTTTTTCCTTCAGCACTTTTATCAGATCATGGTGATGACCAATCTCCGTTTCATACCGTCCGCGGAACCTTTTCCACTTGTCCGGATCATGCGCAAACCATTTTCGCAGTTCCGTACTCGGAGCGATCTCTTTCAGCCATAAATCAACACTCGCCTTTTCCTTGGTTAGACCGCGGGGCCAAAGCCTGTCCACGAGAATACGCAACCCATCATCCTTGTGCGGTTGCTCGTACGCTCTTTTTATCTTGATATTCATCTCTCCCCTTGACGCCTAGCTCAGTAGCCTGAAAATTCCTCTGTTCGAATATTGTCATCGTCGACTCCTGCTTCGTTCAGCGTTTTACGCAATGCAGTCACCATTGCTGCGGGGCCGGCGATGTAATAAATGGGGAGTGTGAGATCACCAATGTATTTAAGGAGCATGGGCTTGGTGATGTATCCAGTTTCGCCTTCCCACTTACGGCTTGATTTTTCCATCTCCGTCATCGTGCCGACAAACGTGTAATTCGGGTTCTTCTCCTGTGCTTCCATCAGTTGGTCCAGAAACGCAGCGTCTTCCGGCCGTCGGTTGGAATAGAAAAGAAAAATCTTATGAGGAAGATTATCGTGAGTGGCCTGAAGGATGATGCTTCTCACAGGCGTTACGCCGATGCCGCCGGTGAGAAAGACCGCTGGGGTTCTCGAGTTGTGGTGAAGTGTAAACGAGCCATAAGGAGCATCCAGCGAAACTTCCGTGCCTACCTCCATTGTTTTTAATACCCGCTTGAATGCGGTATCACGCATTCGAGTCGCAAACATGAGATCACTTTCATAGGGAGCACTCGCCAACGAGAACCCCCGTATGTTGCCTTCGGCGTCGGTTTCGGCTGGATTGATCAGAGTAAAGTCACCAAATTGTCCCGCCTTAAAGACAAAACCTCCTGGCTTTTCAAAATGGAATGCCATGGTACCATCGGCGACTTCCTCTATTCTTTGCAATATGGTTTTGTAAATCGGCATTTGAACCTCCTCTTATGTGCGTTCGAATGATTTCCTTGGAAAAAACATTCAGTCAATAGTTCATTCTTTGCGTTTCGCTCGGGCCGTCGATCGTTACGCAGCTCTTCTTTTGCCTCTACTCAAATTCCTGGAGTATCTACTCATGTCGTTGTCAGCGGCTTCTCTGATGGTAGCGGTCTGCATCTCCGCATCTCTGGCTTGCAAATTCGAAAAAGCTAACACCATCATTAGCCCGCATATCGCCAGGGCCGACGCCACGTAGAGAACAGCTACTTGTTCCTCCAACAACAACGCACAAACCGCCGCCGCTGCAAATAACCAAAAGAGCTTTCTACGACGTCGTCTCTTTATTTTGATTTTGTCTTGATGTCTCATCGAACCAACCTCTTTCGTTTGTTTGATGGCGCACTCATGTTGCTGCTTCCTCGCCTCTTAAAATGTGAGTGCCTTCGCTTAAATTCATTGCTCAATTGCCTCAGCATTACGATTACCAGCATATGGTCGATTCAAAGACCACGAAAGCGTGTTATCACGCGCGCATGGCAGGTGTTTTCACCGCCCTTTCCTTTGGAAACTCTGAACGGATAATCTGCACCCACCTTTGAAGTGTTAACACCTGTCGTTCTTGGGTGTTAACACGCTATTCGGCCCGAATTTCCAGCGTACGTTTGGGATCCTACAGAGGCCTGGACACTACCAAACTGAAAGGCAAGATCGATCTGCACGTGGTTCGTCTTGATTGACTGAATCCAATTCCATTCTGGCCCATTGGACCAGTGACCTAAACTGGGCTTTGATCAGATACACAGACAAGGTAGATGAGGATGACTAACAATACTCTCGGTTCCAAGATACAGATTCTCTGTGCTGATGGTCACCAGAATACCTGCTCGTTCGTGAGTTACCTTCTGACGCCTTTCGGCTATAAGGTGACAAATGTCAATGATATGAGTAATGGTTTAAGGATCGCGAGTGCCGTTAATTACGATTTGTACATGGTCGCCTGCAAACTCAGCGACGGGGACCGGAGTTGAGCTTTGTGAGAAACTGCGAGAGTTTGACCGACAGATTCCGATTTTCTTTTGGTCCGCACGCGTCTATGAGTTTGAGTCCGGGGCTAATTTCTTCTGAGAAAACCGTGCGAATACGATGCAATACCGACACTCATATGCCAATTGATCAAATGAATCGCAGCAACTCCAACTCATCAGTTCAAGTAGACACAGGGCCTCCCCTGCGAGAGCGATCGCCCGGTTACCCTTTCAATCCGCGTGTGATCGACTTGCTCAATTCGCGCACCCAGAGCACCGAACTTGCCACCGCCGCAAACGGGTTCATCGCTTAGTAGATCGCTGACACAGCAGGCATGAGGATCTCGGCCACATGACCGGCTTCAGCAGGATAAATTTTTTGATTCTAGCCAATCAGTACTTTCATTTTCTTACCGACCCCCCTCTGATTGGACTTGATTTCTTTCACAACGCTTAAACGACAGGTTCAATCCGACGCCACTTTCTATGTGTTTTGCGAGAATCACGCCTGCACAGCCTCGACGTCCAGAGTAATCGTCACTTCGTCACCGACGAGAATGCCGCCTGTTTCTAATGCGGCATTCCAGGTTAGACCAAAGTCCTTGCGATTGATTTTCGTGGACGCCGATAAACCTATCCGAAGATTACCCCACGGATCTTTCCCCGGCGCCGTTGGGCCTTCCACTAAAAACGTCACCTTCCGCGTCACGCCGTGAATGGTCAGATCGCCTTGCACTTCCAAGTTCGCCTGTCCCGCACGCGTTACGCGCGTTGAAGTAAACGTCAACGTGGGGAACTTCTCGACGTCAAGAAACTCTGCGCTCCTCAAATGCGCATCGCGGTCCGGTTCGCGCGTATCGATTGAGGCGGCATCGATCGACGCCTCAACGTGGGATCTGCTGATATCAGCCTCGTCCACGGTGATGACCCCGCTTACGGGTTTAAAGTGCCCCTTAACGTTAGTAATCATCATATGCCTGACCTTGAATTCGGTGGTCGTATGCACTGGATCGATGTTCCAGGTTGTAGTTGTCGGTTGTGGTGCATTTGCGCTCATTTTTCACTCCTTCGTCGATAGATCTCAGTCACGTCTCGGTCGTTAGTCGGATGATGTTTTCAGATTGTATGCGTCTTCAACAAGGATCGACAAAAATAATTAGTGGAATAGCCAGAATAATCCGTTGCGCTACGCACAACCTCCACTGAACAGTGATACGCCTTTCTTGATTGCAACCGAGACAGGCAAG
>JAICQI010000678.1 GCA_025937955.1 Pyrinomonadaceae bacterium | reverse complement strand
GCTACAGGCGATTTTGTTCTATGGTTCACCGCGCTTTCGACTGCCGGCGGAATTGATCGCGATTATCCCCACCGCTGCCGGAGTCTGGGCCATTTGGGAATTTCTCAAACAACGGGTAAGGTTTTAAGATAGTCGCACCAATCATCAGGCGAGGGCAAAGAATGAACATACTGGTTACGGGAGGCGCCGGTTTCATCGGCTCTCATATTGTCGATGCACTGGTCGAGCAGGGTCATCGTGTCAGGATTCTGGACGCTGTCGTGGAGCAGGTTCACGGTGATGCTGGCCCACAGTACCTTAATCCGGACGCCGAGTTTATACACGGTGACGTTTGCGACGCCAACCTCGTTAAGAGCGCGCTCGAAGGTATCGACGTCGTTTACCACAAGGCGGCCGAAGTTGGCGTGGGCCAATCGATGTACGAGATCACTCGCTACGTTCGTGCGAACGATCTCGGCACCGCGGTTTTGCTGGAAGAGATCGTCAAGCGACGTCCACAGATACAGAAACTCGTGGTGGCCTCGTCGATGTCGATCTACGGTGAGGGCGCTTACTCGTGCGACAACTGCGGCCCCATCCAGCCGAACCTGAGACCGTTGTCACAACTCCTCGAGCGCGATTGGGAGCTCAGCTGTCCTAAGTGCGGCTTAAAAGTGAAACCGGTTCCCACTAACGAAGACAAGCCACTCTTCCCTTCGTCGGTCTACGCCATCTCGAAACAGGACCAGGAACAGTTCTGTCTGGTAGTCGGCCGGGCTTACGAGATTCCGGTCGTTGCCCTGCGATATTTCAACGTCTATGGTCCACGACAGGCGCTCTCGAATCCCTACACCGGCGTGTGCGCGATCTTTTCCGGACGCCTGCTAAACGATCAGGCGCCAATGGTTTTCGAAGACGGTGAACAAACGCGTGACTTCGTACACGTCAGCGATATCGTGCAGGCAAACCTGCTGGCTCTGGAAACCGACCGCGCGAATTACCAAACACTGAACATCGGCACGGGCGCAGCAATTTCAATCGCGGACATCGCTTTAATGCTCGCGCGCGGTTTGAATAAAGATATCCGGCCGGAAATCACAGGCAAATACCGCGAGGGCGACATCCGCCACTGCGTCGCCGACATCTCTCGCGCGCGGACGCTGCTGGGCTACGAACCAAAAGTGACACTGGCTGATGGTATTCCCGAGCTGCTCGAGTGGGTGCGACAACAACAAGCCGCCGAGAAAACCCAAATCACCGAACTCGAGCAATACCAGTTGGTTCGATAGATGCACTATCACTTAATCGGCATCTGTGGAACTGCGATGGCTTCGCTCGCCGGCATGCTTCAGGCGCGCGGCCATCACGTTACCGGATCGGACAAAGATGTCTACCCGCCGATGTCGACGATGCTTCAGTCTCTCGGCATCAACGTCGCGCAGGGATTCAAGCGCGAACATCTCACGCCCACGCCTGATTGCGTCATCGTCGGCAATGCGATCCCGCGCGGCAATCCCGAAGTCGAGGAAACACTCCGGCGCAAGCTTCTCTATCGATCGCAGGCGGAAGTCGTCAAGGAAGAATTCATACGCGGGCGCCACTCGCTGGCAGTCGCAGGCACGCACGGGAAGACGACTACCACCAGCATCGCCGCGTGGGTCATGGACCAGGGCGGATTGGATCCCGGTTTCCTGATCGGCGGCGTGGCGCAGAACTTCGGCAGCAGCTTTCGCGTCACCGGTAGTGATTACTTCATCATCGAAGCCGACGAGTACGACACTGCCTACTTCGACAAAGGTCCGAAGTTCATGCACTACCTGCCGGAGCTCGCCATCGTCAACAACATCGAGTTCGATCACGCCGACATCTACGCCGACCTCGAAGCAGTGAAACTCGCTTTTCGTCGTTTTATGAACCTCGTGCCGGAGAATGGCAGACTGATCGCGGGTTGGGACAGTCCAAACGTCAGAAAAGTAGTCGAATCGTTTGGCGAGAGACTGTTTACAAGAGTCGAGACGTTCGGCACTGATGCGAGCGCAAAGTGGCAGGTTCGCAATGCTGATTTCAGCGAGGGGTTGTCGCGGTTCGAAGTCTTATGTGAAAACCAGAGCTGGGGAGAGTTTCAGACGCCCTTGTTGGGAGAGTTCAACCTGCTCAACTGTCTGGCGGTGATTATCGCTGCTGATGCGTGGGGAGTCAGCAAGGAAAAGATCCAGGGCGCTCTTGTAAGCTTTCAGAACGTTAAGCGGCGTGCGGAAGTGCGTGGCGAGGAACGCGGCGTGGTGGTGATCGACGACTTTGCGCATCATCCGACCGCGGTGCGTGAAACATTGCGCGCGTTGCGGGCGCGATATAAAGATCGCCGTTTGATCGCCGTCTTTGAGCCTCGTTCATGGTCCTCGCGTCTGGCTGTTTTCCAGGAAGACTACGCCAATGCGTTCGCCGCGGCGGACTACGTCGTGATTGCGGCGGTTTTCGATAGCCAGAAGGTCACAGAAAAGGGACGGGCACTTGATACCAGCGAGTTAATTGAGGCTATTTCGCGACAAGGCAAACCGGCCTTGGCCCTCCCTGACGCAGATCAAATAGTCGCCCACCTTGCTCCGGAGCTCCGCTCGGGCGACGTAGTGGCGATTATGTCAAACGGCGGCTTCGGCGGAATTCACGAAAAGATCCTCACTGCACTGCAAACGAGCTAGGCCGCAGATTTCGCGGATGAAACCCCGGATTTAATCTGCATTCAGCAGCGAAAATCGGCGGCTCTGTTTACTCACGTACACACTTTAACGAACTATTTGTAACTCTCTCGCAGCCTTACTCCGTTACAAACGCAGTCCGGCTAAAGTAGGAGGCCCCCCGCAGTGAAGACCTTTTCTATATTTGAGCAAGCTCTTAAGTTCTCCGGCGTCGATCACATCGAGAACATAGGTGAGGTTGCGAGTCTCGCCCGTCGCGATTTTGTCGAGCGCGAGAGTTTTATCTGTCACACCACCACAGCCTCAGTTGAGTATGGGTGCTTGATGATCGAAAACTCGATTCTGCTGCGCACGAACCGCTCAGGCAGGGTCTATGCCGGAGTCGAGAAGTTGTCGGCACTCCAACCGATCATCGATCGCTACATGCGCATCGCTGACGTCTCGGAGTCGGTGTTTCTTTTTGGCCAAGACGACTGGAGACCGCCGCGACATCCGAACATCAGGCTTATTACCTTGAATCCCGATTTCCGCCTGGCGCGCGAATGGTTCGTAATTACACATTCGAAATCGATGAGCTGTGCACTCGTGGCTTACGATGAAGTGGGTGGAGATACGCTGCCCGAAGAGATCAGGTATTGGGCTTTGAAGACGAGTAATCCGAATCTCGTTGCGAATCTGGCGCACGCAGTCGAGGGTGTGATCGACTGGTCGCTCGCCGCTTAATTAACAGTTTTCGGTTCCGCCGCAGGTCGTTCAATCAACAACGGCACTGCTATAGTCTCACTCTGTTTGCCAGTAGCTTTCGGTGCTTCAACTCTCGACGTCAGCACGCGTCTGATTTTTTTGGTAAGCAGGCGCGCCGCGATCAGTGCAGTAGCTCCGATTAACTCGACCACGTCGCCGCCACCGCGCCAGTGCTCGCGCACGACGCGTGAATCCGTAACGCTCATCAGACGCAGCAGCGTCAACGCGATCAGGTAAGCATCGTCAACCTGCCCGACAAACGGCAGCATGTCCGGAATGAAGTCGAACGGCATGAACG
>JAICQI010000541.1 GCA_025937955.1 Pyrinomonadaceae bacterium | reverse complement strand
TCTGTCGTTATCTTCCTTCGTTTGGCGATTAAGGTAGTAGCGTCCGCGCAAAAACTCATCATAAGCGGCAGGGTTGACAGGACGCGCGCGCGTTAGACGCGACTGCTCCTGGGGCGTGACTTTGATCTGAATCGCCTGAGTTATTGCTGTTGCCACTTCGTTCTGAACTGCCTGGACATCGCGCAGATCACGATGGTAGTTTCCGGTCCAAAGACTTTCCTCGGTCGAGGCGTCGATCAATCGTACTGCGACAGTTATTTTGTCGCTGACGCGTTGGACTGAACCTTCAACAATGGCATCTACGTTCAACTCACCCGCGATCTCTTTCAATGGCTTCTGAGATTCTTTGAACTGCATCACTGAAGCACGCGAGGTCACTCGCAAGGCGGTGACTCTTGCCAAACCGGCGATCAACGTCTCTGTCAATCCCTCGGCGAAGTAATCCTGCGATTGATCACCCGAAAGATTAACCATCGGCAACACGGCGAGGGATTTTATTGTCGTCCCGGCAGGTTTCGCCGTTCTCCACTTTCTCGCAAACCACACGGCGGAAAGCAGCGTTAGTCCAACGATCATCGCCACCGCTGTGAATACCGTACGCCTTCGCGTCGCATCACCGTGCAAGAGACGACGGCCGCTGGGAAGGGAGCTGGACGGCTCGTGTCGTCGCAGATTCGTACCGAGTTCCACCTCCCGCTTTACCGTCTTGAGATCTCTCGCGATCTCTTCTGCCGTTTGATACCTCTGATCTGGATCTTTGGCTAAGGCCTTCTTGACGATATGCTGCAACGCGATTGCTTCAGGCGCCGCTTTGGATAAGGGATCCGGTTCTCGCCCAACGATCGAGATGATGACGTCTGTTGGTGTCTCTCCTGAAAACGGCTTGCGTCCTGCAACTATCTCGTACAGCACGACTCCGAGGCTCCAGACATCCGTCCGCTGGTCGACCGGCAGGCCACGCGCCTGCTCCGGCGACATGTAAGCGACAGTTCCCATCACCATTCCCGGCGTCGTATTTAGATCCATCGCGCGTGTCTCGACCTGACTGTTCACAATATCCAATTGTGGAGCCGCCAACTTCGCCAGCCCGAAGTCCAACACTTTGACGTACCCATCGCGACGCAACATGACGTTCTCAGGTTTGATATCGCGGTGCACTATTCCGGCAACATGCGCACTCGACAAGACCGAAGCAATCTGACCAGCGATATCGAGAAGTTCGTTGACTTCTATAGGACCACTCGACATTCGTTCACGGAGCGACATACCTTCGACGTATTCCATCACAATGCAGTGCCGTCCATCTTCAGTCTCTATGACTTCGTGGATGGTGCAGGCATTCGGATGCGACATGGCTGCGATCGCGCGAGCTTCGACTTCAAAGCGATGCAAATGTCGTTTGTCTTTGGTGAGAGCTGCCGGTAAGAACTTTAATGCTACTCTGCGTTTTAATCGCGTATCGTCTGCAAGGTAGACTTCGCCCATTCCGCCCGCACCAACCTGCGAGACGATCCGATACTGATTGAAACTCTCGCCTATCCTGACGGTTCGCAAATGCTCGCCGGCCATCATTCTTGCGGCAATCTGCAGTGCCGGAGACTCGATGAACGTTTCGGCACGATCTTCATAGGCCAGTAACGACTCGACTTCACGGCGTAATTCTTCGTCGCCTGCACAAGCTTCGACCAGGAACTGTGAACGCTCGCTTGAGGGTTTCGCAACGACCGAGTGATAAACGCGCTCGACGTGCTGCCATCTCTCATCATTCATGAATGACAGCCTCCCCTTCAAGCTCTCTCAACAACCACACCTTCGCCAGTCGCCAATCCCGCATCACGGTCTCCTTTGAGACCTTCAACACGTCAGCTACTTCTTCGACCGACAATCCGGCAAAGAAACGCATCTCGACCACGCGCACCTTCCGGGGATCGACTTCAGCCAGCGCAGTGAGCGCTTCATCAAGTGCTACTAGATCAGTGTTGCGGTGCACCACGAACGCTGCTGCGTCATCGAGGGAAACTTGCAACGCGCCACCGCCATGTTTCAGATACTGCCGCTCGCGAGCGAAGTCGACGAGGATCCGGCGCATCATCTGCGCGGCCACGCCGAAGAAGTGCGCGCGGTTTTGCCAGCGCACGGTCTTCCAGTCGATCAGGCGGAGGTAAGCCTCGTTCACGAGCGCGGACGTTTGCAGTAAATGCCCGGGACGCTCTCGGCTCATGTAGTGGCGTGCTAATCGGTGCAACTCTGACTGGATGAGAGGAGCCAATCGATCGAGCGCAGTGTGGTCTCCCTCGCACCAGGCGATCAGCAACGCGGTAATTTCTTCGGAGGAATGGGCCTGCATAAGAGCCACCCGTGCGGCGCCGGACAACTTACCACACTCTCGCCGCAGGTACTTTGCAAATTTATTTGAAACATCGTTGCAGTTTCTCTCAACCGATCCCGCCTTAGCTGGTGAAGGAGGAACCGATGAGAGTCAAAACCTTAACCAGATCACTCGTATTAACACTTAGCGTGGGCCTCGTTCTCGCGCTGGTGTCCCTTTATCCGTTGTTCAGCGTAGCTTGTGCTACTGCTCATGCGCCTTTGGCTGTCCCTGTTACCCGGAGCGCAACGCCCTTACCTGCTCAGCCCGGTGACCCCGTGGTCGAATGGAACCAACAGGCGGTTGCGTTAACCCTAAGACCAACACCGGCTTTAGCGCCGGTCCAACAAACACGTGTGATGGCTATCTTCCACTTAGCCGTTCACGATGCAGTTAATGGAATTACCGGCGAATACGAAACCTACCTTTCGCCGCCGTCTCCACCTGAAAACGCATCGCCCGTGGCGGCGGGGATCGCTGCGGCGCATCATGCCCTGAAGAATCTGTTTCCGGGCAATGACATGATGCTTGATCAGCTATACGCGAATTCGCTCACCGCGCACGGTCTCACGCCTGCGGATCCGGGCATCTCTTTTGGTAGCTCCGCCGCCGCAGCGATTCTTGCGGTGCGCGCCAACGATCATGCGTCGGAAGCGCAGTTTCCTTACGACGCTCCCGGAGCGGGCACACCCGGCGTCTGGGTAAGACTCAATAATGCGCCGGCCCTGCTGCCTGGTTGGGGCAACGTTAGTCCGTTTGTACTTCGGACCTCGTCACAGTTTCGACCGGTGGCGCCGCCGGCTCTAGATAGTGAACAGTACGCAAAGGACTACAATGAGATCAAAGCGATCGGTGTAAACAGCGGCTCCAGTCGCTCCGGGATACAGAGTCAAATCGCACTGTTCTGGCGTGCATCGCCAACAGCGATTTGGAATAACGTTCTGACGCAGATGGTACAAACCGGTAGCTCCACTCTCTCGGAGAACGCCCGGCTGTATGCGTTGTTCTACCTTGCTGCAGCCGACGCCAGCATTGCTTGCTGGGAGGCCAAATATCACTACAACTTTTGGCGGCCGCAGCCTGCTATCCTCAATGGTGAATTTGATGGGAATGACGCAACTGTAGGCAACGGCAGTTGGCAACCGTTGGTTGGCACGCCGCCACATCCGGAATATCCATCAGGACACACAGCCAACAGCAGTGCTATGGCACATATCCTGACTTCACAATTTGACGATGCTTTTGGAGCGCCGCTGGTCGTAACAGTGTCTGGCCTTACTCGCGAATGGAGCAGTCTGAGCGAAGCGGTTCAAGAAGTAATAGACGCGCGCGTTTATTCAGGCATCCACTTCCGCAACTCGGACGAGGCGGGAGCGCGGATGGGACGCCAGGTTGCACAGTTCGTTTCGAAGCATGCGCTGCGAAGATCGAAATGACGCCTTTGATCGGCTTGCCTCAAGTCGCAAATTATGTGCCTTTTGATCCACAAAGCCGGGGCCGCACGCACAGCGGCCTCGGTTCTGTAAAGCCGAGCCGTTTACTTCCGCAGTAATGTGAGGATTAGCAATCAGACGATGCGAAGCTTCATTGCATAGATTGATTATTGCGCGGCTTTGCCTCAGAAGTCACTGTTGGACCGGGTCAGTACCGTAACGCGGTAGCGTCGGGTCGCCGCTATGTATCCATAACTGAATAATTGTTGCAGTTCAAAGCCTCACCCGACGCTACCGCGTTACGGTACTGACCCGGCCCAAGCGCAGGTTCTGACTTTTGAGGCAAGGCCTTATTGCGCAAGCTTTGTAAATGTGGCGCCGGTGTAAGTCAGTGAGCTGAACTTTCCTTCGGCGTCCTTTACGAAGACGATTACGTCACCGTTTCCGCCGGGCGCCATCACGACACGAATAGTGTCTTTTTCCGTAAAAGGTGTAGCGACTGTATTCATGAAGCCCATTCGCACAGCGAGCGCTTTTTGATTTGCGACGATCTCAATTGTGCCCAACAGGTCGTTCCGATACTTACCGGCATAGTCAGTAAACGGTTTTGTAAGTTGCCACTCTCTCTTTGCCCGCTGTGCGGCCTCGGCAACAATCCTCTGCTTTCGGTTCTCAAAGGCCGTAAGGGTTTCCTGCAGTTGCCTGGTGTAATCGACTTCCAGATTCTCCGTCTGTAGCCACCGGTCATAAGCGTACGCAGCGAGCATATCTGCCAGGCGTCCACCAAGCGCGTCGTTATTCACAAGGATCCCGATGGCGACCTTTTTCTCAGGCATGAATGAGACATGGCTGCGATAACCGGGATAGCCGCCATGATGATAGACCAC
>JAICQI010000248.1 GCA_025937955.1 Pyrinomonadaceae bacterium | reverse complement strand
GGACGTGGTGGCCAGGGCGTGATCAGCCGGCGCGTCAAAGGAGGTTGGAGCGCGCCTGCGTTCTTCAATTTGGGTGGCGGAAGTTTTGGACCACAAATAGGCGCGCAACGAACTGATTACGTCCTCCTGATCATGAACCCGAGCGGACTCGATGGTTTACTCAAAGACAAGTTTGAGCTCGGCGGTGAAGCAGGCATCGCTGCTGGTCCAGTGGGACGTGAAGCGGCCGCTTCGACTAACCCGCGCCTCGACGCCGGCATTCTTTCTTACTCACGCAGCAAAGGCGCGTTCGTCGGCGCTGCTTTGAAGGGAGCCGTGATCTCTCCCGATAACGATCTGAATGAAGCGATCTACGGAAAGAAAGCCGACGCAGTGCTGCAGGGAACAGCGATGACGTTCGCTCAGATGCCACCACAGGTTCGCATCTTTCCGCGCACTCTCGTGCGTTATTCGATTCGATAGAAAATTGATCACCACAAACCCTTGACGCATTCCTTTGCGCACCATAGAATGCCTCGTCACCTTTAGCGGCCGACTTAATCTCTCCATCGACAAGCGGGAAACAATCGAGAGCTTCGGAAAATGCTCCCACGAACGCAACGACAAAAAGAGATTCTCGATTACATCACACGGTTTCAGGAACGGCACGGATACATTCCCTCTTACGCACAGATCGCGCGACAGTTTGGAGTTAAATCACGTGCCACGATTGCGAAGCATATTGCCGCACTCGAGCGTCGTGGTCTGTTGGTGCGCGAACTTGAAGACGGATCGTTTGCGCTGAACGTCAAAGTCGAAGACAAGAGCAGCGACTCGCTCCTCGAAGTTGCTGTACTAGGTAGGGTTGCCGCAGGTGCTCCACTTGAAGTGGTCGACTCCGATGAGCGGATACCGGTGCCACGCTTCCTGCTCGGGCGCGTGAAGCCGGATCGCGTTTATGCTTTGCGCGTGAAAGGCGACTCGATGATCGACGAGCACATCTGCGACGGTGACATCGCGTTGATCGAGAATCGCACTGACGCTCGCGATGGTGAGATCGTTGTGGCGCTGCTGATCGAAGAGAACCAATCCACATTGAAGCGGATCTATCGTCGCGGCATGAACATCGAGCTGCAGCCGGCGAATTCTCAACTTCAGCCACTCACAGTTCCCGCCCACCAGGTCCGCGTGCAGGGTATTTTCCGCGGGCTTTTAAGGCCAAGCAATTAGAAGCACAAAAAGGCACAAAAGGGAGAAACGCTAATCAATTTTTTTGTGCCTTTTTGTGCCTTTTTGGCTATTCAAAGCCTCTTAAGGGCATTGTCTGAGATCTTTGTAACCAATTGTCCTCTGGGTATTTGGCGCCGGCGCGGATGAGATGAAGAGTGTAGGCGTGACGCGAGTGCGGCGATCTGTTTTCGAAGCTGCGATGTGGCAGCAATCCGTGCAGAAGAATCAAACTTCCTTTCTCAACTTCAAGCGGTACAAGCTCGTTCGCCGGCCATGGTTCTTTATCGTAGATCTCGAATTCCATTCCGCCATCACGCGATCGCACCCAGCGCGATTTCAAACCGCGCTGGTGCCCGCCGGGTATGGCCCATAAACAGCCATTCTCAATCGTCGCATCCTCCAGCGCGAACCATAGACCAACGATATCGATGGGTTCTGTATACAGGAATGTACTGTCCTGATGACACGTGACCTCACCGCCGATGTTCGGTTGCTTGAAGATGTACATCGACTGCAGCAGCAGCGAGTCTTCAAATCCAATCGCTCCCGCGAGCTCTTTCACGTTCCGGCTACGCGAGAATCTATCAAACACCGGATCGAGATCGTGCAATGCATGTCCAATCTTATTGATCGACTTCTCCTTTTCATACCTGAGCGTGCCATCTTCGTTGAAAGCGTTCTCTTCAAAGAAGAACCGGATCTTGTCGCCTGATGTTAAGAAGTATTCATCCGCAATCCGGTTCTGCTCGCGCGTCGTAAAGATCGAGACAACTTGCGCCGGATCAAACTCCTGGACCATCTCCTGCGCTCGAGCGCGCAAGCTATCGCAATCACTGTCGCCCGCGAAGTCTTTCAGCACGAGAAAACCCGTGTCCCTGTATTGCGCAATTTGTTGCTCAGAGATCGTCATCTCTTCAATTCTGTGATCATTATAGACAAGCCGCTGTCATACGCGTTATAAGAGCGCCGTCAGTCGCGACAAATGATCGCCAGATTTGTCCTCACGCCCAGTGTTGAAAGTTTGCACAGCCCAATCACGCACGTGGTGAAGTGTGTTTGCCGATACCTATTCAATGCGGAGGCACTATGAAAAAGTTATCCTTGATGTCTGCGATGCTTTTCCTGGTCGCGGCGGTAGTCGTGCTGCAGCGACCTGCCGCGCAAGTCCAGGTCGACTATGTTCCGACCGCGCAACTGTGTGCCGATAACTCTACTGTACTGTGTTCGAAACTTCCGGCCTATATAGGTAACGATGAGTTATTAAAGGGCAAGCTTGGCTATGCGGGACTTTTCAGAGCATATCCAACCGAACCAAACAATGACCTGGAAACGCCATTCGACAATATGGCGTGGCAGATGTTCGTCGCACTCAATTGGGGGGCAAGCGCAGTTAATCAACCACCAGCCCAGGGATTGAATGGAACGGGCGCTCGGGTTTTCCAAAAGTATCGCAAGGTTAGTCAGCTTTTCGGCAACTCCCCCGTGACAGCCTGCAAACAAACCAACTTGCCGATGTACTACATTGGCTCAAGCGGCGGAGGAAAGCCATGGCCCAATAACGAAGAGTATTTCCAGGCATCGACCAACTTGCCGTTGATTGATATCAATGGGAACTGGACGATCTACGAGCGCCGCGTCAACGATGTTGAAGCTCAATATCTCCTGGCACCCAACGGACAAAAGGACCAGACGCTAACAACAAAGGACGGACAAAATAATTTTATCAAGAACAATTCGACGCGCGGCGTCCAATTCCCGGCGTCAGCAACCACACAAATAGGTGCTGTTGGGTCTATCGAAATCAAAACTGCGTGGCGCATCATCGACCCGAGCCGCGGCGACGACCCCTCACGTTATTTCACCCAACGAGCGTACATCGCCGTTCCCAGGGATCTTGTCAGAGGCGGGGGCCGCGATATTTGCAGCCGCGTGACGTTGGGCCTGGTGGGCATGCACATTGTCCAACGCAATCCAGTTGATCCAGTGAATCCAAAATTGTTGCCGCAATGGATTTGGGCAACCTTCGAGCACAAAGACAACGCCCCCACGGCACAGGTTCCATGCACTGTTAAGGACGGCTGCAGCCCAACCTCGAATTGGATCGGCCAGCCGAGTTGTGGAGGAGCCAAGCTTGATCCAAGCGTTCGCCGCTACTCTTACTACAACAAAAACTCAACCGTTACAGGTACTAACATACGTCCCAAAGGTACCGGGTCGTCGCCTTTGATATTTCCCTGGAATCAAACGCAACCCTATGCTCTGGGCAGTACGACTCCTGCGACCGCAATGCCGCAGGCAACCCGGTGCTGGGAAATTTACAAGACTACCGATCAGCTCAATACGCAGTGGCAAAGCGCGTTAGCAAAGGTCAACTCACCGTTCCAGTATTACATGTTGATCGGCACCCAATGGGGCAGCATAGTCGAACCTCCACCGAACAATGTTTTGCCCCTTACTGCGGTCCCGACGATGCTTTCAAACATGACGCTGGAGACCTATATTCAGAATTTCACAACGGCCACGCCCGGCCAGGGTGGTCCGGGCTCGTGTGTTGACTGCCACAAATTCGCCACCATGGGAGTAGGCAATCCTAAGCCGTCGGCGGACTTTAGCTTCCTGCTGGGTTTGGTTGATCCTCCAACCGCACGTAGTAAGATCGAGACACCGAGACAATGACGAGTTAATCATCGTCGCCGGATTGGAGTTACTTCGCGGTGGAGCCGGAAAGCGAACCGGCTTTCGCCTTCTGCCTGGGTGAGAACCTGTACTTCAAGAGGTTCGAGGTAAACTCGATTATCGCTTTCGGCTTCACGAACGAGCCTCGGTTGTCGTTGATGGAAAAGTGGACCGGTGTTTCGCCGATCTTCAGGCCGAGCTCACGCGCGCGGATCACGATCTCTGCATCCGCAAACCAATCGTCCGATTCGAGGTTTAGCAGTTCGTACTTATCGCGCCGAATGATTTTGGGTTTGGAGTTGATGTCGCGCACTTTGAAGCCGAACAGCAGGCTGAAGAGTGCGTTGTAGACCGTAGAGATGAGGCGTCGATACAGACCGTCGTCGCGTATGACGCGGTAGGTTTTCGTTAAATCCAACTCCTCCAGCTCACATTTCAGAAGACAGGCGATTATGGACTCCGGAGGAAATTGCCCGTCCCCATCGATAACTCCGATGTACGTGCCGCGAGCCGCGTCTAGACCCATGCGCATGTCCCATCCCATCATTCCTTGCTTGGGACGAATTACTGTGCGGATGTTGTCTGAGCTTTCGGCGAGTTTTTTGACTACTTGAGGTGTTTCGTCATCGCTTCCCTCGATGTAGTTTCCGACCAGCACGAGCTCCCAGGA
Source organism: Pyrinomonadaceae bacterium (assembly GCA_025937955.1). GTDB lineage: Bacteria > Acidobacteriota > Blastocatellia > Pyrinomonadales > Pyrinomonadaceae > PSRF01. The sequence goes on along the minus strand of JAICQI010000248.1, from coordinate 3,385 downwards.
AAAGTTGCACCGCGACAACGTTCGCTGCAAACGTTCGACGAATGGAATAATGCTTTGTCCGCTGCGGTAGCAAAGGACGACGAGTGAAAAATGGGGCTCGGTCACGCGGCGATGTTATTACGTATTCCAATCTGGCTGCAACGACGTATGCCATAATCGAAATGATGCGAATCCTCGTTACCGGTGCGTCGTCGCCCCTCGCCGTTGGCGTGCTGCGTCATTTGCTCTTGAATGACGATTTGGAACTTTGGTGCGGGCGACACCGGAAAGACATTCCGCTTGCCGATCCGCGGTTGCGCGTGATCGATTTGGACCTTGAGTCTGAAGTGACTTTATCGCGTGCACATTTCGATATGGTTGTTCACTTTGCCGGAGTGACTCACGCGTCCGACGAACAGCAGTACTGGAAAGTTAACCTGGAAGGAACAAAGCGACTGGCTGAGGCAACGCGCGCGAATGGTTGTCGCCGTTTTGTATATATCAGCACGCGTTGCGCAACTCCCGGCAGTGGAGCGTATGGCGAGTCGAAACTTGCGGCCGAGCACGAACTTCAGAAATTGGATTGGAAGAGTTTATTGATCATTCGCCCGGCTGAAATTTATGGAGGTGGAGGCAGCGAGGGGATTGATCGCATGTTGGCCCTTGCGCGCCGTTGCCGAATCACTCCTGCACTATTTGGCCATGCCAACCTGCAATTCGCTCCAGTGCATATTGACGACTTCAGCCGGCTCGCTGCGGAACTAATCCAACAACACCACGACGGCCTCAGAATTGAAAACGTCTGTGGTCCTGAAGATCTGAGCGGACTGGTCCTGGCGTCCCGCATCTCAAAACGTTACCGCGCCATTCCCCTACCGCTCTGGTGGCCGGCAGTAGCCGTAGCTCTCAAGGCCTTGCACAAAATAGGGTTTGCAATCGTTAAGCCGGATCAATTAACACGCTTAACCAGTAAGAAGACTGGAACCGCCGCGAGCATCACTACCCCCGAGCGAGGCAGGCATTTTCCAGCATGTTAAATAAAAAGCGGGGACGTCGCGCTTGGCCCCCTCACTAAGGCCCACTTACGACGTCCCCGTGCCCACACTCTGGGTCGGTGTGAGGCAATCGAGATTGGAGGCGTTATATCTGCCGAGCAAGGCGCGCCGCAAGATTCTGGTTCAGAACTGCTTTGTAAATTTCATGCCAGTTCATTTGTATCGCCAACATGAAAGACTATTGACACTGCGTCTCGCGCTGTGACTACTATCCGGCGCTGGGTAAGCACGAACTTAATATACTTACCTGCAAGGGTTCATCATTCGTGAAGATAGCCTCACATAAGTTGGACACCCGGCACCTGGACGCGAATGACGAAGCTCTGCTCAGGTGCAGGACTGCCTTAGAACAAAAAGACAAAGGTGATTACACGGGTGCGCAGGAAACAATGCGGCCCCTTTGGAAGGGTGTAGGTCAACGTCCAATAACAACCGGACTAGCCCTTCCAGTCGCCGCTGAGGTTTGGTTATGTGTAGGCGTTCTGACGAGTTGGATCGGCAGTAAGGATCAGATTCGCTACGCGCAGGAGCTTGCCAGGAGTCTCATCATTCAGAGCATGGCTTTTTTCGAGTCAAGCAGCGATGTGACTAAAGTTGCCGTCGCGCAATCAGAGATTGCTTATTGCTATTACCGAGAGGGCATGTTGAACGAGGCGCGATCATCGTTACTCGACGCATTGAACAAGCTGGTGTTTGAGGGAGCCGCTAGAGCAAGGGCCATCCTGAAATTGACAACCATTGAATGGAAAGCAGGACGATTTCACGAAGCGTTAGGACTGCTCAAGGATAATGAAGCGCTATTCCGAAAGATCACTAACCACATAATTAAAGGCGGCTATCACAGCGAGCTTGCAATCATTCTTCGCAACCTCGGCACGATAGAGAACAGGCCGGAATATTTTCGCCGAGCAACCAATGAATATAAGGAAGCGGAGAATCAATTCAGATTAGCCCACAATCATCTCTTCCGTGCTGATGTAATCAACAATGTCGGCTTCTTATTGTTCAAGTTATCCGACTACAAAGAAGCACACAAGTACCTTAATGAGGCTCGCCGCCTGACAGTCAGGTTCAAAGACAAGACTCGCACAGCACAGATCGATGAGAGCCGAGCTCAGGTACTAATTGCGGAAGGACGACTGGTGGAGGCCGAACGCATCGCGCGTCGATCCGTAACTGTCTTACAAAGAGGTGGACATTTCGGCATGATGGCGGAAGCTTTGATAACGCAAGGAGTGGCCTTGGCGCGATTAGGCCGGACAGTCAGCGCTCAGTTTATCTTTCGACAAGCCATCGAAGCAGGGCACCAGGTAGATCTAATGAACGTTGCAGGAGTTGCAGCACTAACCTTGATCGAAGAAATTCAGGACTTACCGCCCGCAATATTACAGGCCGCTTATCGTCAAGCACGCGAATGGCTCGCCAACTGTGAAAGCGCTGACATAAAGCTAAGATTGGCGGACGTCGCTTGCAGGGTCCTTGACAACATTCACACGAAGTTGGCTGCCGACGAAACAACCGAGATTCTATTGACCGAGCCAGGTGGACTCCGAGCACAATTAGAAAAACATGAGCGTCTTGTGATTAAGCAGGCTCTAGCCGAGGTTGACGGACGCGTGACTTACGCAGCCTCGCTCTTAGACATAAGATATCAATCGTTAGCATACATTATTGAAAGCCGACACCCTGACTTACTTAAAAAGCGGACGCCGATTAGACGCCGACAGCACAACACAAAGAACAGAGAGAATAATCCATCTTATATGTGATCGACCTGCTCTTTACATCAACGACACTTCAGGTTGCCTGTCTCGCATTTTAAACACACATCTACCGTCCTGCCTAAAAGGCAAGGTTTTCCAGCTAGTTAACTACGCCAGGTCCCCCTTAAGGGATGATATTGATAAGCGTCAGGATTATCGTTAACGCGGTCTCCCCGCAATGGATCTCCCCGGGCCCTGTCTCATCGTTGGGGGTAGGGATTTCCCCGGCCGCTGTTACAGTGCTTGGTGTCGGCGGCGCTACTGCGCCCGTGGTATGGATCTCACCCGCGCGGACCACGCCCGAAAGTATGCACGCCAGAGCCATTGCTAGTGCCAAACGTCTCATTTTGTCTGTTTCTCCTTTGAGGCTGAGAAATGCCAGCGGACTGGCAAGAAAACATGATAGTGTAAATACATACAAGGCTATTGACACGGCGTCCCGCGCTGTGAGTAATATCCGGGCGCTGGCAAAGCAAGACTTCTAACCACTCACTAATAAGGGATTATCTTCGTGAAGATAGCCTCACCTAAGTTGGGCACTGCGCACCTGAACGCGAATGACGAAGCTCTGCTCAGGTGCAAGACCGC
>JAICQI010000526.1 GCA_025937955.1 Pyrinomonadaceae bacterium | reverse complement strand
TTTAAGAGGTACGAAGGTTAATGAAGATTATTGTGATGATGAAGCAGGTCGCGAACAAGGATGCGATCCTGCGGATTAACAAAGACGCGACGTGGATTCAGGAGGGCGATCTCTCCTTTGAAGTAAGCGAGTCAGACGGTTACGCGCTCGAGGAAGCGTTGCGTGTGCGTGAGAAGCTCGGCGGTGAAGTGATTGTTTGCTCGATGGGGGCGCAGCGTGTGAAGAGCGTTATAAAAGACGCGCTCGCGCGGGGCGCCGATCGCGCGATTCATGTTGTTGGCGACAACCTCACGCATCTCACGCCGTACGCTGCTGCGACCGTGCTCGCAGACGCGATTCGCGAAGAAAAACCGGATCTTGTTATGACGGGACTGCAGTCAGATGACTATGGTTACGGGCAGACCGGTGTGATTATGGCGGAGCTGCTCGGTCTGCCACACGCAACCATCGTGATCGAATTGGATGCTGCGGCAGACAAGCTGCGCGTGAAGCGTGAGCTCGAGAGTGGCTGGTATCAGTGGTACGAGATGCCTTTGCCTGCCTTGCTGACGATTCAATCGGGCATCAGCCAGATTCGCTACGCAACGCTGAAGGGAATCATGGCGGCGAAGAAGAAAGAGATTAAGGAAGTGACGCCGTCGGCGGAATTGGTTGGACGTCCTTCGCACCAGCGCGTCGAGAAGATCTACCTGCCGCAAAAGACGAAGCAGACGCAGATGCTTGGGAATGGCGACGCGAAGGCGGGCGCGGCGGAGTTGGCGCAGAAGCTGCACGTTGAGGCGAGGGTCTTTTAACCGCGGATAAAAACGGATGAGTAACGGATTATTAGTTTTCATTGAACATAAAGGTGGGGTTGCGAATCGCAGTTCGATCGAAGCGATCGCAGCGGCGCAGGCGTTGGGATCGCAGTTGCAGCAGAGCGTGAGCGCGGTTGTGCTCGGCGCGGATGTCGCTGGCCTCGCGCAGGAGATTGCGGCGTACGATGTAGCAAAGGTGATCTGTGCGACGAATCCGAAGTTGGCAGATTACACGCCTGACGCGTATGCGGATGGAATGCAGCAGATCGTCAAGCAGGTCGATCCAAGCTTCGTCTTTTTAACGCACACTTACCAGGTGCGTGACTTCGCACCTAAATTGGCTGCGCGCTTTGGGAAATCGCTGATCAGCGACTGCATTCGCGCGAAGGCGGACGGTGGGAAGATCGGATTCACGCGCAGGATCTTTCTCGGGAAACTCGATGCGGACATTGTTTCGGATGGTGAAGCGCCGGTGTTTGCGACGTTTCAGACCGGAGCTTACCGGCCGGACCAGGCGGCGAAAGGCGGTAGCGCGCAAGTCGAGAACGTTGCGGTTGAGATCGGCGACGTGCGCATGAAGCCCGAGCCTCCGTTCCAGCAGGCGAAGCAGGCTGTCGACCTGACGAAAGCAGAAGTGATCGTCGCTGTCGGGCGTGGCATCAAGAGCAAAGACAATCTCGCCCTCGCTGAGAAACTGGCGGAAGTGTTAGGCGGAGATCTCGCCGCTTCGCGTCCAATCTGCGATGCCGAGTGGCTACCAATCGATCGCCAGATCGGATCCTCTGGACAGACCGTGGCTCCGAAGCTCTACATCGGGCTCGGCATTTCCGGCGCGATCCAACATCTGGTGGGCATGAAGAACTCCGGCACGATCGTCGCGATCAACAAAGACCCCGAAGCTCCGATCTTCGACATCGCCGACTTCGGTATCGCTGGAGACTTATTCGAAGCAGTCCCCGTACTCACCGAAGAGATCAAGAAGATAAAAGGAATTTAGGACGCCGATGACCGCGGATAAAATCCGGATTTTATCTGCGTCAATCTGCGGCTAATTCTTTTTCATCTCCTCTACGACTTCCTCGGGTTTCCAGTCGTTTCCGGTGTAGATCTTCCCAACACGCCCGTCTGGTTTTACGATCACCGTCCGCAGTCCGTGAATGATCTGGTCCTTGTCCGGGAAATAAGTTAACCCGAAATACTGCGCAATCTCTTTGACCTGTGCGCTTGTTCCTCCCGCAAACTCCCAGTGCGCAAAAGTTTCCTTCTCATAACGCTCCGTGTGCGCGGCGCCGTAGCTGCGCAGCACCTCCGGCGTGTCGTACGCCGGATCGATGCTGACGCTGAGCAGGTGCGTCTTTTCATACATTCGCGGGTCCTGGCCCAACGCGCGCTCGATCTGCGCGAAATTGTTGCTCATCAACGTGCAATAGTCAGGCACCGGACAACGCGTATAGATGAACGTCAGCAATAACGTTTTGCCGCGATAGTTCTTCATCCGAATCTCACGGTTGTCCTGATTGCGGAGCGTGAAGTTCGGCACTTCATCCCCCTCTTTCGCCATCACTACACCCGGCATCGCTGATGATGGATTGGTGCTCTGCCGCGTGATGATCAAATCTTCCAGCCACGCCTGCGAACCATCGACAACCAGCGTCGCGGTAATCTGATCATCCGGCGCTAAAATTTTCAGGTCTGACTCACTCGGCACCGTAAACGGCATCGTCATCGCCGGCATATAGCCCTTGATGTCCTCGTGCGACACCGTGACAAGATGCTTGTCAGGTTCAACCACCAGCACCTTGCCTTTGAGATCGTATCGCTTCTCACTCCCGCTACGCTTGCACGACGAGCTAAAACATAGACACAGCAGCAGCAGTGTCACAAACCATTTTGTGCTTTTTGTGCCTTTTTGTGGCTTCATTTGATCGGTTCGAGTTGATTGTTGTAGAGACGTTGATAGCTCCAGTAATTCGCCATCACCTTGTAAACGTAATCCTTTGTTTGCGTGAAACCGATCTCCGGAACGTAGCGATCCGCTTCGTTGGCGCGCGAGCGAGCGATCCAGCGAGCAAGATTATCGGCCCCTCCGTTGTAAGAACCGGCGACGGCTTGTGGCTGATTCGGAAACTGTTGAAAGAGATTCGCGAGATACTGCGAGCCGAAACGAATCGCGGTATCGGGATTGTAGAGATCGTCCTGTTGAAAGTTTTGCAGCTTCAATTGGCTCGCGATTTCGCTGGCAGTGGACGCGATGAACTGCATCATGCCGCGAGCTGCGGCGACCGATTTCACATCTGTCTGGAAGCGTGATTCCTGTCGCGCGATCGAGAGCACGAACCGAGGATCGACGGCTGGCGTTGCATTCCGCAAGAGCGATTCACGAAACGGCACCGGATATAAAAGCTCAACCAACTCACGCGGGGCGAGCTCGATTAGATAATCCGCCGGCGCGTTTTTCCAAACCTGCTCGGCAAAACGCACAGCGCGATTCGGAATGCCCGCGCGCAATGAAAGCACGGCGATCGCGTAGTCCTCGTCTGTGGCAGCAGTCGATCTGTTTGGTGCTCGCGTGGCGAACAACTCCGGCAGCGCCTCGTCGTAAAGCCCGAGGAACATCAGGTTATCAGCAAGCGCGGCATGGTTGTTAGCGTCTGGCTGTTGCTTCAGCAGCGAGATTTTATTGAACTGAGGCAATCGGTACGCAGGCAGCGCGATGTACGCAGCCTGCACTTGCTTCAACGCATCCGCGCGAATCTGCGGATCGTCCGTGAGTCGCAAGCTCGCCTGCGCTGCCGCACGCGACTTTTCCCACTGCCCGGCCGCACCCTGCACTTTGCTCTCGTTGAGCAGGGAATTCAGGCGCATTCGCACGAGCGTTCGAGACTTTTCGCTTGTAGCCAAATTCAAAAGCCTTTGCGTCGCGCGCGTGCCGTAATACTCGTTGCGGCCCTCAGAAATCGACAGGTAAGCGTTGATCGCTTCTTCAGTTCTGCCGAGTTGTTCGAGCGCGAAAGCGCGCAGGAAATTGACTTCCGCGGTGCTGGTGCCACCGCCAACGCGTGTGCCGCCGAGATCTGAGAGCTTTAACAACTCATCCGCATCGCGCACGACCGTGGACCAGCTTCCCTGGGCCATATGAATGCGCAGTTGCGCAAACAAAGCGAGCGCACCGCCGAGATCGTTCCTGAAACGTGCACGCGCTTGTTGCACCCAGTTCAGGGCTTCGGGATAGCGGCCCGCTTCGTGAAGAGCATCGATCAGGTTCAGGTAAGCTCTTTCGGGAGCTGGATTATCCGGGAACTTGTCGATGAGAGCTTTATAGGCGATAACCGCCTCTTCATACTTTTTTAGCCGAACGTAACTCGCGGCAAGCAAGCCAACTGCATCGCGCCCTAAATCCGACGGCGAGGAATCAAAGGCTGTCCCCATTACTATCTGAAGTATCGGAATGGCCTGATCGTACTTCGCCTCGTTGTATAGACCACGCGCGAGCTGGTATCGCGCGTTAGGGACGGGGCTGCCTTCAGGAAAGCGATCGATGACTGCCTGATAGTGAACACGCGCGCCGGCAAAGTCGCGGTTGAACTGGTAGACCGAAGCGCGCAGCAGGTGATCCGCTTCCGAAAGCGTTGGTGAATTCTTATCGAAGGCATCCAGTTGCCGCACGGCTTCGAGTGCGAAGTCGTCAGGGCGCGACGCGTCCGGCATCTGCATCACCAATTTAGTGAAAACATCGCGCGCCTCCGTCGTGTTTCCCGCACGCACGTACGCCGAACCCATCAAAGCGGCGCCTTCGCGCGCCACGTTCACATTCTTCGAAAGCGTCAACGGCTTCGCGCTGTTTGCGGCGGATACGAAGTCGCCGCTTTCGAAAAAACTCTCGCTCAGCCGCAAGGTCGCAGTTTCAAACAACAGGCCCGAGCGCGCAGTTGCAGTGAGTTGCTGCAAACGCTCGCGCTCGAGAACGAGGTCGCCGGTTGCGCG
>JAICQI010000818.1 GCA_025937955.1 Pyrinomonadaceae bacterium | reverse complement strand
GGCATGTGTGAAGCAACGCCCGCCGCTTCAATCCCCGGCAACGTCTTCACGCGATCGATCACGCTTTGAAAAAAGATCGCATTCTGTGCACCATCTTTCGACTTCGCCGGCGAGCGATTAATTCGCATCGACATGACGTCGGTGCTCATTCCCGGATCGATGTTCGTCAGTTTCGCGAAACTCCGGATCATCAAACCCGCCATCACCAGCAGAATCAGCGACAGGCCAACTTCAGCAACCACAAGCACACTCTGCGCGCGTCGCGCTGCTACGCCGGCGGTTGCTCGTTGACTCGCGGTTTGCAAAGCCTCGCGCGTCTGTGTTCGGGAACCTTGAATCGCGGGCCAGAGCCCGAAGATGAATGCTGTTAACAGCGAAACGCCTAACGTGAAGAGCAGTACCGGCATGTTCATCGCGACTTCCACGCCGGGCGGTATAGTGCCGGTGGGAATGAGTTTGAAGAGCAGGCGTGTTCCCCACGAGGCGATCAGCAGTCCGAGTCCGCCACCCATCAACCCCAGGACACCGCTCTCGACAAGCATCTGCCGGAAGATCCGCGCGCGGCTTGCGCCCATCGATTTGCGAATGGCGATTTCGTGCGCACGGCTCATCGACTTGGCGAGGAGTAAGTTGGCAATGTTGGCGCACGCGATCAGCAACACCAGTACGACGGCACCCATCAATATCAGAAGCGCTCTGCGGACCGGACCAAAGTAAAACTCGGCCACTGGCTGCACATAGATTGATCGGCCCGCGTATTCCTGGTTTGTACTTAGAAAATCCTGCTCGTTTTGTCGCGCCAGCCTGGCAAGCCCGGCATTTACCTGCTCGACTGTGGAACCAGAACTGATGCGAGCCACGATCGGGAACGCGCGGCCTGCTCGCTGCCCGCCCGCCAGATCGAACGGAAACGGAAACCACGCTTGTGCGTCGTCAAATCTGAATTGCGGCGGCATCACGCCGATGATCGTGAACGGCTCGTCGTCCAGTGAGACTTGCTGTCCCAACACTGCGCTATCGCCGCCAAAGCGCCGTTGCCAGAGTCCGTAGCTAATCACCAACACTCTCTGGCCACCCGGTCCTTGTTCGTTGGCCGCGATCGTGCGGCCGAGCAAGGGTTCCACGCCAAGCATGTTAAAGAATTCAGTGGAGACTTTGGCTGCTGCGACTCGTTCGGGCTCGTCGCTGCCGGTGAGGTTGCGGCTAACAGGCTCAAAAGCAGCGACACGTTCAAAGATTCCGCTCTTCGCAAAGTCGATAAACTCCGGTCCCGAAGCGCGAAACTGGTCCTGGACGCCGATCTTGGGCAAGCTTTGACGCACGAAGAACAGTTGCGAAGGATCTTTGTAAGGAAACGGATTGAGTACGACGACATTGACTATGCTAAAGAGAGCGGTGCTGGCGCCGATGGCGAGTGCGAGCGTCAGCACGGCGACGATAGTAAAGGAGGGCCGCTTGCGCAGCATTCGGAAGCAGTAGATTAGGTCGTGCATGGCGTTGATCCCGGGGTAGTAGAGTTCAACCTTCGCACGCTGATTTTCAAAGGCTGTGCCAGGGACGCAAACAAGAGATCTCCGAATAAATCGTTTGTATTCGAACTTTTAGAAACCGAACAAAGCTTATAGCGTTTCGCTTGCGGGACTCACGATCCCATTTTTGAGATGACGGTATCTTGACTTTCGGAGCGTCTCTTTGCATCTTTGCCAGCAGCGATGAGCACACCAGATCTCTATATCGAAACATCTTTTGTACTGGACGATAACGGCCGGATCGTCTCGACGCGCGAGCCGTTTGCGAAACGCGGTCCACTACTCACGATCGTCAAGAGCCTGCAGGCCTGCGCGTGGGCTGTTCGAGCGGATGTCCCGCCCGTGCTTGTGAGTGAAATCGATCGCCTCGCCCAGGCTGAACAACCGGCTGTCAATTTTGAACAAGGTCCGGCTCAATCACATCGCTTCATCGCTCTTCTTATCCGACGAATCGCGCCAGGCGAGGCGTCGGTGAGGAAAACCATGGAGTCAGATGGTCCCGCATTCGAGTTTCCTAAAGAGCTTGTTCAGTCTCCCGACGTCGTCGTCGTTGAAGATGAACAACTGCTCAATCGAAATTTCTCAGGTTGGATTCCCGGCGAGATCGAAGCTGGACGCGCTCCGGTAATGGCGATCGTCGAGGACGGTTATCCGGTGAGCGTTTGCTTTTGTGCGCGGCGTTCGGATACCGCAGCCGAGGCGGGCGTGGAAACTGCCGAGGCGTATCGAGGCCGGGGATATGCCCCTCTTGTTACCGCTGCCTGGGCACTTGCCGTTCGCAAATCAGGAAGGGTCCCTCTCTACAGTACTTCCTGGTCAAACAAGTCTTCGTTAGCGGTCGCTCGGAAGTTGAACCTGGTGACGTACGCGTGCTCATGGGCTCTTAACGACTGAGCCCTGCTGCTTTTTTAACTCACGCCGGAACGCCTGTTCCCTGTCCTCGACATAATTCTTGTAACCCGCGGGGTCAATGAAAGCGGTTGCATCACCGGCTTTGAACCGCGGGTATTTCGTTTCCAGATCGAAGTAACTGCCGTGCGCGCCGAGGAAGTAGTCACAGGACAATGATTTCAGCACGCGGAACGTCTTTTCGTAGTCTTCGGTGATACCGGGATAGACGGTATTGTCAACAAGCTTGTAGCCGGGATTCACATTTGGACTACCAATGATGACAACATCGCGCGCTTTCGATCCGTCATTCACTTTCATTGTCCACGTCGTGCAGCCTCTTGTGTGTCCCGGTGTCAGACGCGCGGTGAGTGTCGCATCTCCGAGTTTCACTTCATCACCATCACGCAATACACGATCAACCTTTGC
>JAICQI010000212.1 GCA_025937955.1 Pyrinomonadaceae bacterium | reverse complement strand
TGATTCCGGATTGAGTCCGCGCGCACTTGCGGACCATCTCGGTGTGGCGCCGTCGACGCTCTCCGCGGCGATTGCACGTCTTTCCGAATTGGGTTATCTGACGAGCAAGCCTAACGATGCCGATCGGCGCAAGCGTGAGTTGCGTCTGACGGCGCGCGGAGCTGAAGCCATTGCATCAACATCAGTGTTGAATGCCGAACGTGTCCAGGCACTCCTCGATAAGCTGAAGCCTGACGAAAGGAAGGCGGCCGTGAGCGGGCTTGCACTGCTGGCGCGCGCCGCACGCAAACTCAACGAGAAACGAAGGCCATGAGACTACTGATCTATATCGTTGTAGGCGTCATCGGTGGATTGATCCTGCTGGTTGGGATTGTTGCGTTGATCGGATCGAGACTGCCGAAGTCGCATGTTGCTTCGCGTTCAATTCTATTGAGCAAGTCGCCGCAGGAAGTCTACGCAGTGGTACGAGACTTTGGCACGGCGCCGCAATGGCGCTCCGATGTGAAGCAGGTGGAAGTCGAAGCACCGCCGGGTGGACCAGTTTACTTTCGTGAAATCGGAAAGAATGACACTATCAACTACGAGTTGGTTGAAGACGTTCCGGGCCAGCGAATGGTGACGAGGATTCGCGACACCAATCTCGGTTATTCGGGCCAGTGGACTTACTTGTTTACTGCAGAGAACGGCGGCACGCGCGTGACGATTCGAGAAGATGGTGAGGTCTCTAACGTGATCTTTCGTTTCATGTCGCGCTACGTCTTTGGACAAACAGCAACTATAGACTCCTATCTCACCTCCCTGGCAAAGCGCCTCGGCGAAGAAGCCGCGCCTCAGTGAGGTGACCGTTACCGGCTAAATTATATAAACTCTGAAAACTATGGCTAACACTCGGTCTCGACGCAAACTTGCGTGGCTTCTGCTCCTCGTTTTGGTCGTCGCGGTGCTGGCGATCGTGTTGACGCCGGTGTTTCTGATCATGCCGTTCAAGGCACAGACGCCGCGCATCGTGGAGATCTCGTATCTCATGCGTCGCTGGTCGCCCTGGGTGACGTTATTCGCATCCGCGATCATCGTCCTGCTCGCGATCAAGTTGTGGCTGGGTGGTCGCTGGTGGAGCCGCGCCCTGTTGGTGCTGCTACTGTTGCCGGCGTTTGCCGCGACGTGGCTCGCACGACAGAACCACTTCGAGTGGATGTTCAAGCCGCTGCCGAATCCGGCGTACGCCAGGTCAGCAGACGTCAGCTTTATCAATGACGATGATCGCGTGTTGTCCGTTACGATTGGCGAAGAGTCGGTGGCCTATCCAGTCAGGTTGATGGCCTATCATCACCTCGTGGAGGACACGGTTGGCGGCACGCCGATCGTGGCCACGTATTGAACGCTCTGTCACACCGGTCTGGTGTGGGAAACGACAGTCGATGGACGAGTGCTGCACTTCCGCCTCGCAGGGATCAACAATCAGAACTTCATCATGCGTGATGATGAAACGGGAACGTGGTGGCAACAGGTCAGCGGCAAGGCGATTCAGGGGCCGTTGAAAGGCAAGCAGCTCAAAGGAGTTTTTCACGACGAGATTTCGTTCTCGATCTGGAAACGCGAACAGCCGCAGGGCCGGGTGCTAAAGCCTGACGAAAGAATTCTCGCCAGCAATCAGTACGCAAAGTCTGACTGGGAAAAGAGCGTGGGGGCCATGCGTGTCGTCGAGGGTGCTGATATCGATCAGCGCCTCGCGCCTCGCACGCTCGTTATGGGCGTCAGTGTCGGTGGAAAATCAGTAGCTTATCCACTAACGGCGTTACAGAAGCAAAGCCCGATCATCGACATGGTTGGCTCAGTTCCGATCGTGATCGTGCTCGGTGATGACAAGCGGTCGGTTCGCGCTTTCGAGCGCACAGTTGATGGACGCCGGTTGGAGTTCTTTCAAAAGACGGAGAACAATGTGCTGCAACTAATCGACGCCGAGACCGGCAGCACCTGGAACTTCGAGGGGAAGGCGACAAGTGGACCATTGAGCGGTCGTCAGTTGAAGAAAGTATTCGTGCTCGAGGATTACTGGTTCGACTGGCGCATCTATCACCCGGACACAACAATCTACACCCTCGGTTAGCCACAAAGAAGCACAAAAAGAAGTAGCCACAAAAAGGCACAAAAGGCACATAAAGATTTTCTTAAGCCTGAAGGGGCTTGAACACTTTCTGCTTTATTTTTATGTGCCTTTTGTGCCTTTTTGTGGCTAACGGAAGTTCTGGATGAGTATGAGTTGGTCGCGGCGCGTGTCACGGGTGATGGCGAGTTGGCGACCGTCGCGCGACCACGCGAGATACCATAGAGGCGCTGGCGTTTGCCAGTCAGTCAGCTTTCGCTCTTTTCCGCCCGTCAGTGGAAGACGCCAGATGTTCGCCAATCCCTCGCGTTCAGATATGTAGTCGACCGCCTGACCGTCAGGCGACCAGAAAACCGTGTTTGCGCCCTCCGGCCATTCGAACGTGCGCATTACCTCTCCGCTTTCGGCCGAGATTATCAACAGCTTGGCCAGCGCATCCGGCGCCAGATCGCGATAAAAGCAGAGGAACGACTTACCGTCGGGAGCAAGATGGCATATAGACCTATCTCTTACTTTTACCGGTTGACCACCGTCGACAGAAACTTTCCAGAAGGCCCGACTACTGCTTTGATCTCGAGAGTTGTAGTAGACCCACTTGCCGTCCTGTGAGAAGTGCGGGTCTGCCCCTGAGTCAACGTTGTGAACCAGCTCCGCAGCGCCACTGCCATCGATGTTCATCCGCCAGATACTTCGGATCGACTCAAGCATTGCAACATAAACTACCTGCCGCCCGTCAGGCGAAAGCTGCGGCCAAAGCTCGTGACGGTCGCCGCTAAAAGTCAGTTGCCGGTTTTCAGTGCCGTCAGCATTCATCAACCATAAATCTTCAAATCGGCCTGTGCCGACTGCGGAGTAAATAATTTTCCCCTCCGGAGTCCAACATAGCGCACCGATCTCGCTCGTACTATTTGTGATCTGGCGAGCGCGTCCAAAATCACCGGCCGGTAAAACCCAGATGTTTGATGACACGTCGGTTTGGCGCACGAGAGCAGTCCGCCCATCTGTGGTGAGAGTCAGTCCCCAGTAATCGTTCGCGTCGTTGGTGATCTTCACGGGCTCGCCCTCGGGAAACGGCACGTGCCAGATTTGTCCTCGGTGGTCTGCGGGAGCTGAGCTCGGCTTTCCGGTGACGACGAGACCATTGCTTTCGGGAAGCCATTCGACTGATTTGATCCAGTTCCAACGGTTGGAGGAAATGGGTGTCGTCGAGCGATCCGATAAGTTGATTGCTTCGAGAGTCGTGTAGTCACCTCCTTCATCTTTGCTTATGACCGGGTATGCGATGAACTGCGCGTTTGGTGACCATTCCGGGTTGCCGAAAACGGCCGGCGCCGGTCGCGTTGCAATTACCTGTTCGCCCGTCCCATTGTCATTTGCGACGACGAGAGTGTCCTGACGTGATTGCGGCAGGTGTCGCCGGAAAGCCAGCCTCTTGCCGTCGGGCGAAACGCACACGGCAGTGTCAATGTCGTCAATCAGCTTTTGCGGATCACCGCCGAGAACCGACACGCGGTACAAGCGGCGAAGCAGACTGGTTTGGTTACCAAGGACGTAATAAATGTCGTTTCCATCGGCTGAGAAAGTCACTCCTCCGTAAAAGTAACCTTCGATGGGCGCAACGATCTCTCGCTCAACCGTGCCGCGAACCTGGCGCAGTCGCAAGCTCATCTTGCCCCGTTCGCGGGTAATCAACGCGATGAAACGGCCATCAGGAGAGATGAATGACTGGTCCACGTTGCCGCTCACAGGAACGGTTGTGAACTTCATCTTTTGTAACGGATTGATGGGTGAACTCTCTCGATTGGTTAAACGCGCGAGTCCGAAACCGACGCCGATGAGCTTCACGATGCCCACAGCGACTACGAGGACAGCAGCGACCAACCCGATAACGAAAGCTTTTTTGTGAGTCTTTATCTTGGCTGCGATGAACTGTGAACTGGGAAGGGTTGAAGCTGCTGAGATGGGACCAGTGGAAGGCGAGACTTCAGCCTGTGTGCGTGGCTCGATACTGGGCACGGCCGCAGAATCGTGCTCTGAAGTCGTTCTCAATTCTGGCCAAAGCTCTTCGAGCTCGATCGCGACTTCTTTTATTGATTGATAACGCCGGTCGGGATCTTTGGCCAAACATCTGCGAGTTATTCGTTGCAGGTCATCAGGAGCTTCCGGATAGAACTCTTTCACGTTTGGCGTTGCTGCGTGGACAGTGTTGTGCAGCGAATCGAGCGTGGTTTGTCCTTCGAATGGCTTTCGTCCCGTGACGGTCTCGAAGAGCAGGCAGCCGAACGAAAAGATGTCGGAGCGATGATCGATCTGGTTGACTTTGCCCTGGGCCTGTTCGGGTGACATGTAGCCGACTGTGCCCATGACCACGCCTGGCGTTGAGTACTGCGGCAGCATCGCGGTTGGCGCCTGAGACAATGAATCGGAAGAATCAGCCTGCGGAGTTGTTGTTTCGATAAGCTTGGCTAAACCGAAGTCGAGGATCTTGGCATGACCATCATGCGTGATCATGATGTTGTCAGGCTTCAAATCGCGATGCACGATACCCGCGGCGTGAGCTTTCGCGAGGCCTTCAGCTACGTGTTGCAGGTGTCGCAGCAACTTCCAGACGGCCGTATGTTCGCGGTGGATCTTTTCACGCAGGGTAACGCCGTCGATGAACTCCATCGCGATAAAGTGTGTGCCCTCGTGCTCACCGATTTCGAAGATCTGGGCGATATTCGGATGACTCAGTGCAGCAGCGGATTTTGCTTCGCGAATGAATCGCTCCATCCGATCGCGATTCGCGGCGACTTCAGCGGGAAGAACTTTCAGCGCCACCTTGCGATCGAGCCTGGTGTCCTGTGCCGCATAAACTTCACCCATACCTCCCGCGCCGATCTTCGAGAGGATTCGGTAATGCGCCAGATTTGAGAGTCCCTCCATGCGCGCCCTAGAATAATGGTTTTAGCCACGGATCACACGGATAAAGACCATGGGTTGGCAGTCCAGTTTCTTTGATCCCGAGCTCGAGGGGTTTAGATATCGGCCGGAACTCATTACGCCCAAAGATGAGGCGGCGCTAGTGGCCCGCGTGCGCGAGTTGCCCTTCAAGGAGTTTGAGTTTCACGGGTATCTCGGGAAGCGGCGTGTGGTTTCGTTTGGCTGGCGGTACGATTTCTCGGGTAGCGGGGGATCGTGTAAACGTGCGCGCTGAGCCTCGCTCGGCTTATCACTTAAGCGGTCCCGCGCGTTCGATCTGGCAGCACAGCATCCTGCGCGTCGAAGCTCTTCGCTACTCAATCACCTTCCGCAACGTGCGCGAACCGTGACCTCTGTCCTATAGTGATTAATTAATGGGCAGGAGAATCGTTCTTGTATTTGTGGTAATTGCCCTCACATGCGGCGCAGTGTGGGCGGTCTTCCATTTCAAAGCTAAGCGTCGACTCGAACAATCTCAAACCAGTTCGTCAAACATGACGAATTCCTTAGATGCCGAGGCGTGGTATCGCGCGGTGGAGAGGGTTAAAGCCGATCGGGGCGGGGAAGGCGCGGGAGCGCTGGAGATTCCGCCGGAGCTCAAGCATTACGAAGAGCGCTACTGGTTTCTCGCTACGCAAGTTGCCGAGATTGAAAAACATAATATCCACACCTGTCAGGACTACCTCGATCTGGCAACGTTGATCGAGCGCGGCGAAATCGTTCCAGTGGCGTCGGTCACCGATACCTATGTCCTGCTCGGTGTGGGGCAGAGAGCGGACGACAGCGAGTTCAGCAGATACGAAGAAGACAAATCTCAACCAGATCAGTCTGACCAACCACCCGTTCCACGCGAGGATTTGTCGCGCGAATACGAAGCGCTACAAACCCTCGCAAAGAACTTCAATGGGCGATCTTTTAACCTCGACAACCCTGCGGATCGCCTGGCACTGAAGATGAATATGCTTAGTTGCTTGCGACCTCAGGCGTTGAAAATCATGGAGGAAGTGGCAGCGGCGTATCAGCGCCAGTTTGATCGACCACTGCATATAAGTTCGCTTGTTAGGCCAGAGCAGTATCAACGCACGCTGCGCCGGTTCAACCGGAATGCCGTAACCATTGACTCGCCACCACACTCAACCGGTCTCGCCTTCGATATCGATTACCGTTACATGAGTGTGGCCGAGCAGAACTTCGTCATGAGCGAACTGGCACGCATAAAACAACAAGGACGGATCGAAGTGATACGCGAGCGCAACGCCAACTTTCACGTGTTCGTGTTTCTTAACGGCAGCCGGCCAGGTGACGATCTGGTGGCGGCGTCGCTCGAAAAAGCCGGGGCTCCCGTAGAAGAAGAAGCGCATCACAAGTCGGCGGAACCAGCGAAGCCCGCGAAGAAAGCAAAGAGCAAAGCAAAAAGCAAACCCAAGAAAGTTCGCCGGCAGCGAAGGCGCCGTTAGTGCAACTGAAGGGGCGACCCTCCGGCGCCCCAGCGTTGAAGTTACGAAGCCTGGGGCGGCCACGGAGGGCCGCCCCAACAAATTATCATCGAACCGTGAACTACCTTTGCGCATCTATCATAGGACCCGGCGAAAATACCTCACGCGAGAATCTGTTATGAAGATTAAATTTCACGTCGTTGTAACTCTTTGTCTGCTCGCCGTTGCCGTGGCTGTGGTCGCTTTTGCAGCACGTAGTAGTCGTGGCCAGTCGTCACGTGCGTCCGTAAAACCTGCGGTACGCGTTACAGGTTCTGGCGCTGCGAAACCGTCCGCTTTTACTGCGGCAGCTGGTCAAAATGCTGTACTCAGAAATGAACTGAATTGGACCTTCGGTGGAAAACAGCAGCGTGGCTGGTATCTCTACGATCTGTTGATCGGCAAGACTCTGGACACCAACGATGATGCTTTAACTGCTGACTTCGCGGAAGAGGTCGCCGCATGGCAAAAGAAGCGCGGCTTGCGTGCAGATGGCGTGCTTGATGAAGACGCGCTGATGGCGCTGGTGTCGCAGTGGCAGAGCGCTCGACTCAAAAACCGAGCACCAGCTCAGCCGGATCAACTCGTGACAGCGCCGCCGTCAGACTTTTACGATCCGGGACGATCGGCCGAACTTCGTCAGGTGGAGCGCAATGCTTACTCAGCATACAAAGAAATGCTTGCCGCCGCAGCCGCTGATCTCAAACTCGCGCCGTCGTCGAAATATCTGAAGATCGTTTCTTCGTATCGCTCGCGCGACTACCAGGACCAGTTGCGAGCAAAGTCTCCGAACTCCGGTCGCGCTGGGCTTGCGGTCAACAGTCCGCACTTTACCGGCCGCGCGCTGGATATCTACGTCGGTGGCAGTCCGGTCGACACGAAGGATTCAAACCGCGCGATTCAGGTCAACACTCCTGCTTACAAGTGGCTCGTGCGCAACGCCGAGCGCTTTGGCTTCCGCCCTTACTTCTACGAGCCCTGGCACTGGGAATACGTTAAGTAGGCACAAAAGAATTCAGGAAACCATTTTTGCGCCTTTTGTGCCTTTTTGTGGCTTATTGCGCGTAGCGCAGGTAGACGGTGCGCGTCTCCGAATAGAATTCGATTGCCTGTGGCCCTTGTTCGCGCATGCCGTAGCTCGATTCCTTTGTGCCGCCGAACGGCAGTTGATATTCGACGCCCGCGGTGGGCAGGTTCACCGTTATCAGCCCGGCTTCGATTCTTTCGATGAACTGATGTACCCGCGTGAGATCGCGCGAAACAATCGATGCGGACAGACCAAACCGAACTCCATTCGCGATCTCCATCGCATTCTCAAAGTCTTCCGCAACCATCAGCGCCAGTACCGGTCCAAAAACTTCTTCCTGCGCGATACGCATGTTTGGCGTCACACCGGTAAAAATCGCCGGCTCGATAAAGTAGCCCTTGTCGTAATCACCACCCGACAGACGGTTTCCACCACACAACAACTCCGCACCTTCTTCTTTCGCAATCCTGATGTACTCGAGATCCGTTTCGAGCTGATTCGAATCGACGGCCGGTCCAATCTGCACACCAGGATTTAATCCATTACCGATCTTCAACGCGCGTGTTTTCTCGAGTAGGAGCTGGACCAGCGGCTCGTAAATCGGACGCTCGATTATTGCCCGGCTACACGCGGTACACTTCTGTCCCGTCGAAAAGAACGCGCCGTTGACGAGAATGTCGGCGGCGTAGTTCAGATCTGAATCTCGCAAAACGATCGTGGGGTTCTTGCCTCCCATCTCGAGTTGTACTCGGAGTTTTCGATCGGAAACTTTGCGATACAACCCATCGCCAACTGAAGTCGAACCAGTGAAAGAGATCCCGCGGATCGACGGGTGATTAGTTAAAGCATCGCCGACCGAGCCGCCGCTGCCGGTAATGTAGTTGATAACGCCTTTCGGTATCTTCGCTTCGTGCAGCGCTTCGACCAGACGAAACGAACTGAGCGGTGCGAGCGATG
>JAICQI010000361.1 GCA_025937955.1 Pyrinomonadaceae bacterium | reverse complement strand
GCCGCCCGTTGTCGCACGACTGAGCAAGATTGGTTTGTGGATGCCGATGAATGTGCGGCGCGAATCGAATGTTGGTTTCGGAAATGGTACGAGCCGGATACGTGTCTATGCGAGATACGACCCCGACGCCAAACTCATCGACAAATGTCGTGAGGTGCGGCGTCAGGTTTCGTGGACCACCGAGCACGGAGAGTGGGTCGTGCCGGAAATACCATGGTTTACACGAATGCCTCGCCCGATCATCGGCCCACTCCTTCGCGGCTATCTGAATCGGCCATCGGTTGACATGGCGACCGGTGTGTTCTCGCACGCCGGGAGCGGGATGGCAAACGCCTGCGATGCATTCAGGCACGTCGAGCGGATCGAATGCGTTGGCCTCTTGCACCCGCGCCAAAGCCTGGCCGTAAACGGGGCCACGCACCACGGACACACCTGGTTGACCCTCACTTACGACCCGGCTCTGTTATCAATCGACGACATAAACGAGCTCAGCAGTCTTTACAAAGAGCAGATCGCTTTAGCTCGCCAGGAGTTGTCATGAGGGCTTACATCAACGACATCCTGCGCGCCGCGATTAGTTACACCATCCTGTACCTCGGTCTGCTCGCGTGTGGCTGGCAACGTGTTCGGTTGCTTGCCTTCAGTTTCAATCAACGGCGATTAAAGCGAAAGTACGACATAACTCACGACACACCCGTGTTGTCGTATGGTCCGGAAGTCGTGCAATCCATCCGCGCAAAAGCAGACAAAGACGCAAAGTTCGCCACCACGTCCGGCACAACCGGCATACCGAAAGAACTGCTGTACACCAAACGACGCCTACTCGTTCTCAAACTGGCGTTCAGCGAGATGATCGCGGGCGCTTGTTACGCATTCCGGCTCAAGCGCACCTCACTCTACGTCTTCAGCTCGTTCGAAGCAGACACATCGCTGACTTCCCTGTTGCTCGACGAAAGCGCGCTACCAAATTACCTGACTACGCTACAAGCACCTTACAGAGTTCAGCATCTTCCTGCGATTCACGCGCTCGTCTCAAAATACGGGCCGACTGCCGTCCGTTTATGGATATTGACCCTCTCCAATCCGGGCTTGCTCTACAGCACAAATCCTTCAACGATCTCGACCTTCCTCGACGAACTGGCGCGCGATTGGCAACACAACTCCGCACTGATCCGAGACTGGTGTTACGCACCCGCAACGTTCGCCCACGAAGTCCACTACATCGCACGCCGTCTCGCATCGCGCGGTTGCACCAAACGTCTAAAACAAGTCGCCAACAACAACGCGCCACTGCCATTGTCGCAATTCGCACCCGCAGTCGCGGCTTACATCTGCTGGACCGGCGGCTACGTAAAACCTTTTCTCGATCGCCTCGCCACGCATCTGCCCTCACCACGATACGAACTGATTCCGATGTACTCGATGTCAACCGAAACCATCGAGACACTTCCCTATTTTCGCGATCGAGAAGCCGCTTTCCTTACCTTGGCCCCAGGCGTGGTCTATGAATTCATGGACGACAAAGAAACCCTGATCGACGCGCATCGACTCGAGCCGGGCAAACTCTACACAATGATCGTTAGCGATGCTTACGGTCTGCGACGGTATCAAACAGACGATCTGTTTCTCTGCAAACGAAAGATACATGGACTGCCCGATCTCAGCTTTGTACGACGCCGGACACTCGAGCACTCGTTCACCGGCGAGAAGCTCACAGCCGAGCAACTCAGCATCGTTTTCGATCAACTGCGCGCGAGTTATCCATCGCTGCTGGCCGACAGGTTTCTAACGTGCGTGCCCTCGCAGCCGCCGCATTACAAAGTGCTGGTCGTCGGCAACGACGATGTCGAACACTCATATGACATTCTCGCCTCACGTTGCGACGAGTTGCTGTGCGAGATCAACTGTGAATACAGGATCAAACGCGCCAGCGGCCGACTCGGACCAGTTCAGGTTGTGAGTACAAACTTTAACGAGTTCGTTGCAATGAATAGCAACTGGGAAACTCAGTTCAAATTTCTTCCCCTCATCATGTCTCCATTTGATCTGGATCTCGCACGTACCGCTCGCTCTTTTCGTGTTTAGCCGAAGCTGACGTGCCAGTGCAGATGTTTTGAGTCCTGGTACTTGCCAAGGTTGGTCAGCACGCGACAAGCACCGTGTTCCTCAAGCACTTCCCTGGCGACGTCACGAACGACACTAAGCAATTCGAGCAACAGCGCATCGTCATCTATAGTGAGCAGCGAGGAGACGTGACGTTTGGGAATCACTACGATGTGAACCGGCCAGAACGGTCGCGTGTGATGGTAAGCGAGCACGTTGTCGGTTTCGCGAACGACTCTGACTTCGGTCCGCCCGCTCAATACTTCGTCACAGTAAAAATCTTCAGTCATCAGCCGCCAATTCTACGGCAATCCGTGATATTTTTTGGAACTCACGGCGGAGTCGCAAGTGAGATTGCACAGAAACCGGCTCTCCCGATCTCATACCACCTAACTGAAGGAGAGTTTCCCCATGATTTTGCGAACGATTCTTTTCCTGACATTGATGTTGTTCTGCTGTGGAGCGGCGTTGGCACAACGACCGGGTCCGCAGTTCTGGCGCAAACTTGGGTGCGAACCGTTCGAGCCGCGCACCAAACTCGAAGCCTTCGAAGATAGCTACGGCACCGTGATCATCAAGGGCTTTACTCGGATCACCACAATCGAATTGCGGGGAGTACGTATTGACGCCGTTGAGATACGCCAAACGGGAATAACCTTTCTCGCGAAAGGGATCGTGGTCGTGTTGCGCGAAGGTGGCGAACGGCCGAATGAGAATCGAGCTTTCGTGGATTATGAAGAACTCGATCCGCTACTGAATGCTATTGATGTGTTGGCACGCGTGGATGAAACCACGACCAAACATCCGGGCTTTGAGGCACGCTATCTAACTAAGGGCGATCTTGAGCTTTCCGTCTTCCGTCAAACGCGCAGTGGCACTGCTGTAACACTCAGAACTGGTCTTTGTGATTATGCAACTGTGACACTGACGCTCGATGATCTTGCAAAGCTAAAGGCGATGATCCAGGAAGCCAAAACCCGACTCGACGACATCCGTTAAATACCCGGGTAATCCGTGGCTTAATCAACTACCCGGACACGTGTCTCAGCGCCATTCGTGCGGATCTCGGGAACGTACATCGCATGACCCAAGACGGGCAGCGCGTGGAACGTTCCCGGGGCTTCGGCTCTCATCTCGTAACTGAGTTGCCAGAAGCCTTCCGGAAGCTTGTCGATAAACAGCGCCACCTTTCGATCGCGCAGCTCCTGGTAAACCCAACGTGTCTGCCCGGTGAAACCACCGCCCGACTTGAGCTCGCGAACAAACAGACTCTCGCCACTGCGAATCTGCACCGCTTCGAGCCCCGCCGGTTTCAGGTCTTCGAAAAGAAGGTACTCGTAGTTGTTCTTAGCTTCGACCGTCAGCACCACTTCAATTCGATCACCACTCTTCACCGTCTCGCCGTCCTTCAACGGCACTCTTTCCGAAACCACGCCTTTCAGCAGCGTCGGATGATTCACGAGTTTGAAATACTCGCGCCGCACGAAGATCTCGTTGCCCGCCGGCTTCAATGGCTCTTCGAGACTGAAGAACTCCGCGGCCGCCGAGAAGTAGATCGGACCACTACCACTGTTTCTCACGATGCTGATCTCGTTCTGCCCATCACGAATCAGCTCGCGCGAGATGTCGAACTTACTCGGCGCGCTGAGCGCATCGTCAGCCGTGATCTGCTTCGTGGCCACAGGCGCTCCATTCACCACCAACTGATAGGACATTACCGGCTGGACTTCGCCACTGACCCGCAAATAATCGTTCAAAGTCAAAACAACGATCGCCGTGTCGCGCGTGTTACTCCACTGCGCTCCCCTGCGATTCTTCACCAGCCAGTTAGTCACCGGCTCAATCAGTTTGTTTTGAGGATCGATAGCAAGCAAAGCACGCAACGCGAACGAGGTCGCTTCCACCCCACCATCAGACCAACGCCAGTAAATTCCGTCCTCGCCCCAGTGCGCTGTGCCGATCACGGAAGGATCAGACGATTGCGCGCCACGCTGCACGATCGAAGTGTCAGGGCGCGAATCGATCTTGACGCCGTTTTCGAGATTCGCAACGAGCGTCTTCGCTTGTTCGTTAAAGCCATAGTTGTGCGCGGCGAGAGCCAGCAGCGCGCGCGTGTAAGCGTTTAGCTTGTCGCGGTTTTCCCACAGGTTGGTGAAAGCTGTCCGTTGGAACTCGCTCACTCCCGACTGTTTCCGCATCGAGTGATACACCGCCAGCGAATGAAGCATCCACGCCTGCGAGTCGTAACTAATCTCTTTCTCCACCAGCTCCTTGTCGAGAAAAGCCATGGCGCGTTCCATTGCTTCCGACTTCACATCGACGCCGGCCTGGTGCGCGAGACTCATGCCCCACAAGACGTACGCCGTCATGAAGTGATCGCTCTGGCCGTCCTTCCACCACCCCCAACCACCGTCGGCATGTTGGAAGTTGTAAAGCCGTTCCAGGCCCTGCTTCGTGATCTTCTCGAGCTCTTTCAGGTCCTTGCGACCTTCAGGATGAGTTGCAGCGGCACTCGACTCCTCGATGCCGCCAAAGATCTTGTGCATCGCGGTTTCGGGTTTGAGACCGAGATCGCGCAAGGTCTTGGCAGTAATCACCGCGGGCAGAAAACGGCTCATGGTCTGCTCGGTACAGCCATACGGATAATCGATCAGGTACGGCAGCGCATCGAGCATCGTTGTCGCCATACTCGGCGCGATCTGCACGGTGAGTTTGGTTGAATCGGAGCGACGCTCTTTCGGAATGTCGAGTTTGACCGAGACGCTGTCGCCGCGCATCTTGCCCGACCTTGAAATGAATTTCTCGATGCCGTGCTCGAAGACCGTGAATTTCTTTTCCATCGCATCGGCGTATTTACTGCCGCGCGCTTCGACCTTCAGCTTCGCCTCGCTCGCATGGTTCACCGCGACCAGCCAATCGACTCGAGTTTCGCTGTTGGCTTTTACTTCAACCGGCGAGCGATCGCTGTTTACAATCTTACCGTCGATGAGCAAACCGGTAACAGTCAAACCGTCGGCATTCAATGCCGGAACAACGCTCATCGCTTCGTCTGTGTTGTTATTGATGACACCCGACACGGTGACCTGATCGCCGACGACGAAGAACCGGGGAGCCTGGAGTCGAACGATCAACGGCTGCTTGGTTCTCGTCGATGAGTTTCCGATACCGAATTGATTACCTGTGGTCACGACGCGCGCCGTTGCGGACCACGTCGTCAACGAATCCGGATACTTCACCTTGACGGTTGCGGTGCCGTCAGCGTCAGTCTTGACGTCAGGCAGCCAAAGGATTGTAGAACGAAAATCACTTCGCACTTGTACCGCAGGCTCCTGAGCTTCGGGAGATTCGGCAGGCTTTGCCGTCACAACGGCGCGCTGAAGAACAGAAAGACTTTGAACGCTGCGATTCAACGGCGCACTTATCTCCATGACGTTGGAGACGCGGTCTTTCGCAGTGAAATCTCCGCGGCCGCCGGCGCCAGCCGCCGCGAGCTCTTTCTTGTAACCAGCCGCTTCATCATCAGCTTCATTTCCGGCGATGTTCTTCCGATCGCGTAACTGCCCCTCGATCTCCTCAAAACGCGCATAGCTCTTTTGATTCAGCGTGGTCTGCGTTTGCACTGTGTGCTGGCGTTTATGTCCGTAATAAAACTGGCGCGGATCGATTGCATAGTCCTGCTGAATGTATTTGACCGACTCATCAACCAGTCCCAACGCAATCTCCGCTGCCACCGGACGGCCGTTGGCATCTTTCGTGGTAATGGCAAGCGTTCCTTCTTCGCGCGGCTGGTATTGCTCGCGATCCGCCTTCACTGCGACGGCCAGAAACCGATCAACCGGCGGCACTACCACTTGCTTGGTATCGAGGAACGAATTCGTATCACTAATCATCAGCGCACTGAGATAAACGTTCGGTACGTACTTCTCGTCGATGGGCACCTCGATCAGTTTGGTAGTTCCTTCAACATGGACCACCTTGTAATTGAATAAGTCTTCACCTTCGATACTAAAGAGCACGTAACGATTGCTCGCCGGCGATGAGATCATCACCGGAGCTGTTTGGCCGCTGCGGAAAGTATCTTTGTCGACGACGATTTGGAGACCACCATTCCGGTAGTAGCCCAAATCAGTGGTCGCATTCGTGGCGACATACACGTGTGTTTCCGCTTTGACTGGCGGCAGGAACCGATCGCGCCTGGCGTCGACGCCCTGGCTGCTC
>JAICQI010000118.1 GCA_025937955.1 Pyrinomonadaceae bacterium | reverse complement strand
TACTGCGCGGCTTTCGGATCGGTCAGGATCGTCCTGGCTCGCTGATAGATCAAATCGCGGTTGTGGTCCCAGACGATGATCTTCTTGTCGCCGAGTCGCTCCCGTTTGATCGTTGGGCCAAGATGGTTCTTTAGAAAGTCTCTCTCTTCCTCCGCTGAGAAAATGCACGACTCCCATTTCTGCGTGGCCATTGGTTCGTTTTGAATACTCACGCCCCAGATCGGTATGCCTTCTCGCTCGTACGCTTTGATGAACTTCACGAAGTAGTTGGCCCAGGGTTGATAGAACTCCGGCTTCAACTTTCCACCGCGAAGCATGTTGTTGTTGTCTTTCATGAAAGCCGGTGGACTCCAGGGACTGGCGAACAGGTTGAACCGCCCGCCGGTCGCGGCAATCGCTTGCTTGATGAAGGGAATGCGAAACTGCCGATCGTGATCGACGTTGAACGACTTCAACTCTTTGTCGCCCTCGTTGACGTAGGTGTAACTGCCACTCGAGAAGTCGCAACTGTGAATGTTGGTTCGTGCGAGCGTGTAACCGATGCCTGTGTTGCGATCGAAGTGAGCAGTCAGAAACTCCTGCTGTTTCGCTTTCGGGAGTTTTGCAAACGTCTCGGCGGAGGCGTCGGTGAGTGCGCCACCGATGCCTAAAAACGTCTGAAACGTTTTTGTCGGATCGACGAAGACGCAGACCTGTGTCTCCAAAGGCTGGGCCATCGGCTTGAATTTGAGATTGTTGGTGACGGAAAGCCGGTGATTGGTCTTGTCGGCGGTAGTATAAACCGCGACCTCTCGTCCCTCGATTCTTCCCGCTGACTGAAAGATCTCAGCTGCCAATTGACTCTTTGCCAATACCAACGCAGAAGATGAAGCAGCCAGGAAATTACGACGGTCTATTTTCATAACACAGATTCTCGCTGATAAAGTTAGGATTTACTTGGGCGACACCTCGCGTCGCAAGTAGAACAATAGGTCAGTTGCTGGTGGTTCGAAGCCGAGTTGGCGAATCATGCCGACGACTTGTCCGCGGTGCATCGTTGCGTGATTGGCGATGTGTTGCATCTGATCGACGAGACGCATCGAGTTCGGATAACCGCTGAGCAGCTTGAACGGTAGTTCAGCACTCAGTCGCTCTTCATCCAGCGCGGTGATAAAGCGCCTGCGTCCGTCGACTAAATTTCCCCAACGATCTCTGAGCGTCGCAAGATGCGGGCAGGAATCAGTCGTCCAGAGTGACCAGGCTTCGTCTTTCGTAGGCGAGCGGCCATTCCATCTCTCCAACCAAATCCAGTCCGCGCCCGCCATGTGCAGCAGGGTACCGAAAATCGATCTGTGACTGATCCCAAAGTCGTGACACAGATGCTCGTCGGACAATTTTCCAGCCGCGTCCATGGCCAAATCGTTTGCCCATTCGGTGTAGTCGAAGAGGTGTCGTATGTCTGTTAAATTCATTTGTAACCTCTTAATACGTATGAAGTTGTGTAGTAGAAGGACAACTGCGTTGCATCAGAAAAATGGGTTGACAGTGATCAGGCCTTAGTATACGCTACCGCGCCTCATAAAACTCAAAGGTTTAAAAGCACTCCCCTTTTAGTCCTGTGGTAGCGCCCAGAACAATAAAATTCGAGGAGACGAATCATGAGCACTGATGAACGAGAGGATACGACTATCTACAAAGTCGTGATGAATCACGAAGAGCAATACTCGATTTGGCCGGCCGATCGTGAGAACGCCCTTGTCTGGACTGACGCTGGTAAAAGCGGTACAAAGCAGGAGTGTCTCGACTACATTAAAGAAGTTTGGACCGACATGCGACCGCTAAGTCTTAGGAAGAAAATGGCCGCGTCCTGATCATCGTGAGTCAAACCAACCTCAAGCCAGCTGGACCACACCCGTGGTTTAAGGTGCAACCTCGTTCCGCCGCACGCGTCCGGCTTTTCTGTTTTCCATACGCCGGTGGCACCAGCGCGATCTTCCGGCAGTGGAGCCGGGAACTGCCGCGCGAAATTGAGCTCGTTCCGGCATTGCTGCCGGGACGAGAACTCAAACTGAAAGAACCGGCATACACGCAAATCGAGCCGCTCATGGAGACGCTCGCTCGTGAGATCACTCCATTTCTCGATAGGCCGTTCGCGTTTTTTGGTCACAGCATGGGCGCGACCATCGGTTTTGAACTTGCGCGCCGCCTGCGTACGGAGTATCGCGTCGAACCCAATCATCTGTGCGTCTCCGGACGACGAGGTCCGCAAGTTCACCGGCGCGATCCATACATTCACCATCTGCCGGATGCAGAGTTTTTTGCAGAACTTGAAGGAATGAATGGAACACCGCGAGAGGTACTCGAGCACCAGGAGTTGATGGAAATACTGACTCCGATGCTCAGAGCTGACTTCGAACTGTGTTACAACTATGCCTACATTCCCGGTGAACTACTGCGGTGTCCCATCACGGTGCTGGGTGGCCTGGAGGATGAAGAAACTCCACGCCATGAACTCGAAGCCTGGTGCGCCGAGACAACAGGCAACTGCCAGGTGCACATGCTGCAGGGAGATCATTTCTTCATCAACCAGCAGCACGCAACGATCCTCCCGATAATCCAAAGAGCCCTTGTGGCTCATATTCAATCGTTCTGACGTTGGACCATATTCATAAATTTCTGAAGCAATACGAGAACAGGAAAGTTTTATGAAGCTTTACAAAGATCATGCGACCGGGTTGATCCCGCCTTACGGTGGAGAGTTAGTCGATCTGCTGGCTGGAGGTGACGAGCGCGAAAGCATCATGAGTCGCGCTACGCTGCTGCCTCGGCTGCAATTAACGCAAAGAAATCTTTGCGACCTCGAGCTGCTTGCCACTGGCGCGTTTTCGCCACTCAAAAAGTTTATGGGTAGAGCTGACTACCTGAGCGTGCTCGACTCAATGCGTCTTGCTGATGGCACGCTTTTCCCGATTCCGATTACTCTGCCCGTTGCGCCCAATCCGAATATTTCTGAAGGCGCCGAGATCGCTTTGGCCGACGAGCACAATGATCTGTTGGCGATCATGCGCGTGGAAGAGATTTTCGAATGGAACCGCGAGGAGGAGGCAAAGGCTGCTTACGGTACTACGGATCCGCGTCATCCATTAGTTGCTGAAATGGAGAACTGGGGTGAGTTGTGTATCTCGGGTGAAATCAAAGTGGTCCGTTTGCCGAAGTATTACGACTTTCGCAGGTTTCGACTGACGCCCGCTGAGGTCAGGGCCAGATTAGCTGAGTTGGCCCACGAAAAGGTGGTCGCATTTCAAACACGCAACCCGATGCACCGCGCTCACGAGGAGATGACGAAACGCGCTATGCAGCGGGTCAATGGCGCACTCTTGCTCCACCCCGTTGTGGGAATGACCAAGGCCGGCGACATTGATCACTACACGCGCGTGCAGTCGTACCAGGCGCTCACCGAAAAGTACTACGACAAAGGCGCAACCCTGCTGGCGTTGTTGCCACTGGCGATGCGCATGGCTGGACCGCGTGAAGCGATCTGGCACGCAATCATCCGGCGCAATTTCGGCGCCAACTACTTCATCGTGGGCAGAGACCACGCGAGCCCCGGCGTGGATTCCAATAACAAACCTTTCTATGGTCCTTACGACGCGCAACGTTTGCTGACCGAGCACGCTACTGAAGTCGGCGTGCAGCCGATGTTCTTTTCGGAGATGGTCTACCTTACCGAAGAGAAGCGCTACGAAGAGTCGTCGCTCGTTGCGCAAGGAAATCGCATTGCATCGATTTCCGGCACCAGGGTGCGCGAGGATTTTCTGCAACCCGGGCGTCCTCTGCCGGCCTGGTTTACGCGTCCTGAAGTGGCGGGGATTCTGAGTGCTGCTCATCCGCCGCGCCATCGCCAGGGATTTTGCCTCTGGTTCACGGGCTTGAGCGGATCTGGCAAATCAACCACAGCCAACATCCTGACGATCATGCTGCTCGAGCATGGGCGGCAGGTAACTGTGCTTGATGGCGACGTTATCCGCACGCACCTTTCCAAAGGACTCGGCTTCAGCAAGGAAGATCGCGAAACGAACATTCGCCGCATCGGTTACGTGGCGTCGGAAGTTGCGAGACATGGAGGGGGCGTGATCTGTGCGGCGATCAGTCCATATCGTGCTACTCGCAATGAGTGCCGGACGATGGTTGGCAGTGATCGTTTTTGCGAGGTCTTTGTCGCTACCCCGCTCGAAGTCTGCGAAGACCGCGATCCGAAGGGGATGTACGCGCTGGCGCGTGAGGGCCAAATCAAGGGCTTCACCGGAGTCGACGATCCTTACGAACCGCCTTACAACCCTGAGATCACGCTTGACACTGTTAACTGTTCGGCAGAAGAAAACGCGGAACGGATCATTTCCTATTTGCTCGAACGTGGTTTCATCCGCCCCGCCGGCACCAATGACGGCGCGCTTGAAGCAGATTACGAAGAAGAGCTGGTGATATGAAACACAAAGACACAACTGGCTTTTTTGTGCCTTTTGTGCTTTTTTGTGGCGAATGACACTCCTGCTTGGAATAGATCTCTCGACGACCGGGGCCAAAGCGCTGCTCATCGATCCGGAAGGACGCGTGATCAGCAGCGCGACAACGCCACTCAATCTCTCAACACCTTTTCCACTCTGGTCTGAACAGGAACCACACGAGTGGTGGGAAGCCACTGCAAATAGTATCCGTCAGGCGCTTGCTGATGCGAACGTCTCGGGCGACAGCGTGGCTGCGATCGGCTTGACCGGACAGATGCACGGGCTCGTCGTGTTGGACCAGGAGCGTCATGTTCTTCGACCCGCAATCTTGTGGAACGATCAAAGATGCGGGGCCGAGTGTGATGAAATTCGCGCGCGTGTCAGTCTCGAACGATTGGTCCAGATCACGGGCAACGATGCGTTAACCGGTTTCACGGCGCCGAAGATTCTTTGGCTGGAGACGCACGAACCGGACGTCTATCGCCGCATCCGTCACGTCCTGCTTCCCAAAGACTATATTCGCTACAAACTCACCGGCGCGCTCGCGATGGACAAAGCGGATGGCTCGGGCACGATGCTCTTCGATCTGCGCAAGCGTAGCTGGTCGTCGGAAATACTGGATGCGCTGCATATCGACGCTGACTGGCTGCCGCCAACGTTTGAAGGCCACGAGATCACGAGTCACGTAAGCGCCGAGGCAGCAGAGCAGACTGGTTTGCGTACTGGAACTCCCGTGGTTGCGGGAGGCGGAGATCAGTCGGCGCAGGCGATCGGTGTTGGCGTTGTGCGTCCGGGCACGATGGCTGTGACGCTTGGCACTTCCGGGGTTGTGTTTGCGGCAACAGAGTCGCCGTTGATCGAGCCGCAGGGACGTCTGCATGCGTTTTGTCACGCAGTCGCGGGTCGCTGGCATTTGATGGGAGTGATGCTCAGCGCTGCGGGGAGTCTACAGTGGTATCACGATAAGCTCGCGCGCGATAAAAGTTTCGCTGAGCTTGTTGGCGAAGCGGCTCAGGTTCCTGCGGGCAGCGAAGGTTTAATATTCCTGCCGTACCTGAGTGGCGAACGAACACCGCATCCCGATCCCTTAGCGCGCGGCGCCTGGATCGGGTTGACTGCGCGCCACGATCAACCTCACCTGACTCGATCGGTGCTCGAAGGCGTAGCGTTTGGTCTCAAAGACATCTTCTGCCTGATGAAAGAGGCAGGTCTGGGCGCAATCGATCAGGTTCGATTATCCGGTGGCGGCGCGAAGAGTTCCCTCTGGCGGCAGATACTTGCCGACGTACTCGGAGCCGAGCTTGTCACGGTCAACACGACCGAGGGCGCGGCCTATGGAGCTGCATTGCTCGCAGGCGTTGCCGCAGGAATGTGGTCCAACGTCGACGCCGCGTGCGCCCAAACGATCTCCGTCAGCGATCGCATTGCTCCAGACGCGCAAAGCGTCGCGACCTATCAAGTGGTCTACCAGCACTATCGCAATCTCTATCCTATGCTTAGACCCACCTTCCACGCCCTGGCGTCCATCAATTAACGCGGCCCGCGAAGGCTGCTTAGAGCCCGCGAAGCGGGCGAAGGCATAAAGCCTGGGGCGCAAGCCCCAGGAAAAGAATATTCAAAAAGAGAATTGAGCCCGCGGAGCGGGCGGCAGCCTGTTATTGGGTGGGCTGCCGCCCGCTTCGCGGGCTCGGGCTTGCTTGTTTGTGCGGTTACCTGGGGCTTGCGCCCCAGGCTTTATCCCGTCGCTCGCGTCGCGGGCTCTGAGCAGCGTAGATGCGTTGTGCTTGGCGGGGTCTAAGCTTCGGTTATCGCACGCACTGGCGTGGGCGCATGACGTTTGAGAAGATGTAGTTCGCGACGTTACGTCCCACGGATTGACCCGCCACGTTGTCAAACGTGAAGTGAATGCCTCCGTAGACGCGCGCCCGCGCTTGTTCATCAGCCATCACACTGAAGCCCGCGTACGAGCGCGTTGCGCCGCCCGCGCCGGCCCACGTATGTTGGAAGCTGATGTCGTCGCGCCCGAAAAATTGCGCCAGTATCGTCGATTGCGAAGTGCCGATCGCCGACATGTTTCCCGCATACGATGGATACGGCGGGCTCGGAATTAACGACAGCCACTCCGGATCCGAGACAGTATTCGTGTTGCCGTCTTCATCAGCACGACGAATCGCAGTCAGCGGCCGCCACAGCCCGTAATGAAACTTGCTGGCAAACGTCACCTGCAACGCATCGTGAAGCGCGATGTTCGTCAGTGCAAACAAACGCGCTCGTTCGACCGTCGATAAGCTGCGAGCCTCCGAGACCGTACGCGCAACGTTGTTCCAGACGAAAAGAAAGTTGGTTGGCGTGCCAACGTTGGCCCAGAGCCGCGCAACCTGCGTTTGATCGGCTGTGCGCGTAACACTGCTAGCCGAGCCGATCTCCTTCACTTCGTTTAAGTCCGCCGCGTATTGCGCGCTCGTCAGCGATGGCGGTGGACCAGGAGCAAACTGTCCCGGCGAAGTGATCGCAAACGGCAACACCGACGGATAGTGCGTAAACGTCGCCGCAGCGTTTGCAGGGGGCACAGGCTGCCAGTTGCCTGGCGTTGCCGGGAGAACGTAAGCCGGCGGCGGCGCGTTCCAACCGTCAGTTGCTCGAACAGCCAAAATTCGTTCGGCAACAATCTGTCCGACGCGGATGCCTTGCTGGGCGCGGTATTCCTCGATGCCTTGAAGTGACACCGCCAGCTCAGCATCGAAAACCGCAATTCGCGTCGGGTACAGTCCCACTAAAACATCTCGAGCGGCCTGCGCGGCTGCAGCTTGAACCGAAGCATTTTGCGAGCCCGGCACGTCGGTCAGATACGGAGTGTGACTACCATCGATCGAATTCACCGCGTCAAACATCGCGGCATGCATGATGGAGTAGCTGCGCACGGGCATGATAGTCGCCGGATGCTGACCCGGCGTCAGAATGGTTTCCATCAACACACGGTTCCACTGCAGGATCACTTCCTCCTGCATCGCGGGCTGATGGTTGTTGAGCGCCCACACGTGTGTCTGGGTGCAAATTAGAATTGCCAAAACAAGAAAGCCTTTGAGAAGTAGTTTAGGGTTCATCATCGTTTCCTTCCGTCAATTATCCAGCGTTAGAATGAGCGTCTTTCAAGCTCGGTGAATCTCATCCGCTCAACGCGGGGAAAGTAAATTGGAAGGGCACGGGAACTACTGAAACCTTCGCTGATTTTTTCTGAAAGAGTTTCTGAAAGCGAAATGTCTGAGGAAAATAAGCACTTTTATGAGTTTGGGCCATTTCGACTCGACCCGCTGAAGCGCCGGTTGATGCGGGATGGCGAGCCGATCCGACTGACTCCGAAGGCGTTTGATCTCCTGCTCGTGCTGGTCGAGGAGCGTGGCCGGACGGTTGAGAAGGGTGAGTTGTTCGCAAAGGTTTGGCCAGGCACGGTGGTCGAAGAGAACAACCTTAACCAGAACATTACTGCGTTGCGAAAGTCGCTGGGAGACAGTCGTCAGGAAAGCCAGTACATCGCGACGATACCGGGGCTTGGTTACCGGTTTGTGGCGGAGGTTCAAAAGGTTGAAGCGCAAAGGCGCGAAGAAGCAAAGCAAGAACCTGCGATAGTTGCGCGCCCAGCTATTCGACCCGCGAGAGTATTTCGATATTTGTTGCTGATTCTCGTCCCTTTGGTCGTTGCGGCTTTGGTGTATGCGTTTTACAAAAGAGAGAAGCCACGACCAGTCGCGATCTCCTCGATCATGGTCTTGCCGTTGGAGAATCTCTCCGGCGACCCTGCCGAGGAATACTTCGCCGACGGCATGACCGACGCCCTCATCGGCGACCTCGCCAGGATCGGCAGCTTGCACGTGATCTCGCGTACTTCTTCGATGCACTACAAAAAAACGAAGAAGTCGCTTCCGGAGATCGCGCGGGAGATCAATGTGGACGCCGTCGTCGAAGGAACGGTGCAACGTTCGGGCGACCGTGTGCTGATTCGCGCACAGCTGATTCACGCTCCAACCGATCGTCACCTGTGGGTGGGAGATTACAATCGCGGCATGCGCGATGTGTTGGATTTGCAGAGTGAGATTGCGCAGGCGATCGCTCGCCAGGTGCAGATTCAAATGACGCCTGACGTACGAGCGCGCATGACGTCGCCGCACCCTGTTAAGCCGAAAGCTTTCGACGACTATCTTCAGGGCCGTTATCTCTACTGGAACAAACGTACGGAAGAGAATCTCAACAAGGCCATCAAGCTCTTTGAGAATGCGATTAAGGAAGATCCGAATTACGCAGCGGCGTACGTGGGTCTCGCCGATTGTTATAACGCACTGAGCGTGGTCCAGGTTGGCGCGCTGCCACCCGCCGAGGGCAGGCGTCGCGCGGAAGAAGCCGCAACGAAAGCGCTCGCGCTCGATGGCGCACACGCCGAAGCACACACAGCCTTAGGCTTCGTTAAGCATTACAACTGGGACTGGCCCGCAGCCGAGCAGGACTTCAAACGCGCCATCGAGCTCAATCCGAGCTACGCCAACGCATACAACTTTTACGCAAGTTATCTGATGTCGCGCGGGCGTGTTGATGAGTCGATCGCGGCGTCGAATAGAGCGCGTGAGTTGGATCCGTTTTCACTTTCCATCAGCGCGCAAAGAGGTTTTCTGCTCGAGAACGCGCGTCGTTATAACGAAGCCATCGAGCAACTTCGCGGCGTGATCGCGATGGATCCGAGCCATTACCAGGCTTACTGGTTCCTCGGTCATACTTACGCTGCAAACAAGCAATTTGAGGAAGCAATCGCTGCGGCTGCGAAGGCGGTTGAGTTATCCGAGCGATCTCCCGGCGCGCTCGGGATGCTTGGATTGGCTTATGGTCTCGCGGGAAGGAAAGCTGACGCGCTGAAGATCCTGAACGAGTTGCTCGCACTCAACAAAACCCGCTACGTCACGCCCGCAGCGCTGGTGAACGTCTACATCGGTCTCGGAGACAAAGAGCAGGCGTTTGTCTGGTTGGAGAAAGCCTACCAGGAACGTTCGAACTATCTCGCGTATCTCAAAGTGTTTCCCATCATCGATCCGCTTCGCTCAGATCCACGCTACGCCGATCTGGTTCGTCGCGTCGGCCTACCGCAGTAGTTACCCCGAGGTAACTTCTTGACCTGAACCTCGTGTGACGCCTAATTTGGCCGGATGAAATACTTTCTTCCGCTCTTGCTCATCGGAATTTGCTCGTTTCCAGTACTCGCACAACGCGACGGACAGCACGATTTTGATTTTGAAATCGGAACGTGGAAGACGAACTTGCGCCGTTTACAGCGTCCTTTGAGTGGCTCGACCACGTGGGTTGAGTACGAGGGCACGTCAGTCGTGAGTAAGGTTTTGGATGGGCGCGCGAATCTGGTCGAGTTGAAAGTTGATGGTCCAGCGGGCCGTTTAGAAGGATTGAGCCTGCGTCTTTACAACCCGCAGTCACGGCAGTGGAGTCTGAACTATGCCAACATCAACAGCGGCACATTGACAACGCCTTCAATCGGCGAGTTCAAAGACGGACGCGGCGAGTTTTACAACCAGGACACTTATAACGGCAGGGCGATACTCGTTCGCTTCGTGATCATTAAAATCACGCCCGACCAATATCGCTTCGAGCAATCCTTCTCGGACGACGGCGGCAAAACCTGGGAACTCAACTGGATCGCAACTGACACCCGCTTAAAAAACTAAATCCGTATTTAATCCGCGTTCATCTGCGGCCTAAACCAACTGCATTTGCCGCGCCAGTTCCGTCGCAGTCTGTGGCCTGTCATCCGGATCTTTCGCGAGCGCGTGCATGATTCCGATTGAGATTCTTCGCGGGATCCGAAGTGACTCAGCAAACGGCGGTGGCGGTTCGGACAGGTGCCTGTTGATAACGCCCGACACTGTCGTCTCATCAAACGGACGCTTTCCGGAGAGCATTTCGTAGAACATCGCGCCCAGACTGTAAACATCCGAACGTGCGTCTAAAGGCTCACCCAGACACTGCTCCGGCGACATGTAATAAGGCGTTCCCACCACCGCACCGATCGCTGCGGCGCCCGCGTCAGCCAGAAGTTTAGCCAACCCAAAATCGACCACCCTGACGCTCTCAACTTCGAAATCATCATCAGGCGCGACGACGAGAATGTTCTCCGGCTTGAGATCGCGATGGACCACCCCTTGACGATGCGCCGAACCAACTCCCGCGCAGATCCCGCGCATCAAGCGCACGCCGCGCTCAACCGAGAAGCGGTTCTCATTGCGCAACAGCTCGCGCAGCGGCGTTCCTCTGACAAACTCCATCACGATATAGGCCGGTGCATGAACGTCTTCAGTCTCGCCGAAGTCATGAATAGTGATCACATTTGGGTGACGCAGCATCGCTGCCGCACGTGCCTCCCGGCGAAAGCGCGCCAGCGCCGCATCGTCTTTAACGAATTTGCCGGTGAGGATCTTTACCGCCACATCGTCGCCGATGTGAACACGTCGCGCTCGATAGACCACGCTCATTCCGCCTTCGCCGAGACGCGCCACGAGCTCGTACTTACCGTCGATCTTGTGACCGATCCGCGGATCGGGATTGGCCAACTGGATGGTGGGAAGGGAAGCG
>JAICQI010000196.1 GCA_025937955.1 Pyrinomonadaceae bacterium | reverse complement strand
TTTTGAAACTGCGCGCTCGTCGCGTAAGGCGGATTGCTGAGCGACGGGAAGATCAGATTTCCTTCGATGCGATCGTAGTACATGCCGAAGCCGCCGCGAATCGAAGTCTTGTTGTCGTCAAAAGGTGAATAAGCGAAGCCGACGCGCGGCATGATGTAGTGATGGCCTTCGTATAGACCACGCGGCGCACCGGTCGGCACGGCCTGTACCGCCGCGGAGTCGCCACCCGGCACGCGCCCAAGCTCTTCAGGCGGCACACCATTACCCGCGCGAACCAGACCGTTGAAGCGATTCCCGCCCTTCGTCGTGTCGATATTTCCGTTCGCGAGAATCGTGACTGCCTGCGCCGGGTCGTAACGAGACGGATCGAAGTTGGCGAGGTTGTTCGCCTGTGTGTAGATCGGCAGGCCGTACTGGTAGCGCATGCCGAGCTCGAGACTCAGCTTCCGATTAACTTTCCAACTGTCGGCCACGAACGCTTCGGTCTGAGTGAAGCGGAAGAAGCCTAACGGATCGAGCGCTTGTTCGCTGTAGGTGCGGAAATTTCCGAGCAGCGCATCGGCGAAGGAGTTATTGCTCGTACGCGTGTTACCGCCCGTGTTGAAGTCAACCTGGCCGGCGTATGTCGTGCGCGCGTTCTGATCGATGCGGTTGCGAGTGACGCTCAAGCCGGTCTTGAAGGTGTGGTTGCCGCGAACCCAGGTGACGGTGTCGCTGACGTTGATGTCGGTTGTTGGTGAAACCAGAGAGCGGGCCGCGCCGAAGAAACTCGCAAAGCCGTTGACGGTCGTATCCGGAATGGAGTTTTCAAACCTGCCGCCGCCCAGAAACAGTTGCTGGAATTGGAAGCCGTACGTTTCGCGTTTCCAAAGATCGCCGTCCGGCGGAATTCGTTGGGCCACCCACGCGCCCGTGACCTTCGCCTCGTTAATAAAGTTCGCCGTGATGAGCCACGTGTGCGAGAGCTGGATCGAAGTTCCCGGACGCATGCGGAGACTGGGGATGGTCGGCAACTGAGTGTTGATGAAAGTGCCGAATGGATCGATCAAGACGTTCTTGTCTTTAATGTAACGGCCGTAGAGCGTGTGCTTGTCGTTGATGCGATAGTCGATGCGCAGCAGGTCTTCGCGATAGTCGAGCGGATTTGGCTGCTGGAACGTTACGTTGTTGCCGACGGGGCTGTTTGTAAATGCGGTTGCCAGACCGATCGCTGTTTGATAGACGTTCGCGATCGCGCGGCCATCGGCGGTGATACGATTCGCGGGAATAATGTTGCGTAGCGCGACATTGTTTCCACCGAAACAACCGGTTCTGTTTGCCGGCGTGGTGATAACACCATTTGTGAATACCGGAGCAGTACACGTGTTGGCAGCATTATTTGGATCGCGCAGCACGCCGTCATCAGCCGTGCCGACCGTGCCGTCGGGTCCGCGCAGGCGAAAAGAAAAGTCGCCGTTCAATTCCGCGAGTGACGGCACTGTGCGGCGTTGCGCGCTGGAAAGCCGGCGAATGTACTTCCACTCCTGCCCGCCGAAGAAGAACAGTTTGTCTTTGAAAATTGGACCACCAAAGCTGTAGCCGAAATTATTGAAGCGCAGCGTTGGTCTAACCGGCGCGAAGAATGAGCGCGCGTCGAGTTTGTCGTTTCTTAGAAAATAAAACGTACTGCCGTGAAAGTCGTTGCCGCCGCTGCGCGTCACGAGACTGACTTGCGCGCCGGAGTTGCGGCCGTACTCGGCTGAGAAGTTTGAAGTCTGGATCTTAACTTCCTGGATGTAATCGATGCCGACGTTATTGATCTGGCTCGCGTTGCTACCCGATTGCAGGTTGAAGCCGCCGTCGACCGTGACGTTGTTTGTCTGGCCACGGTTGCCGTTGATCGACTGATTCCCGGTCGCGAGACTGGTGGTCAACTCGAGCTGATCGTCGTTCAGCAGCGCCACGCCAGGGACGAGCGAAAGAAGTTGAATGTAGTTGCGACCGTTGAGCGCGAGGTTCTGGACCTGTTGTTGATCGACGACGCGCGCGACTTCACCGGAGGTCGTGTTGACTGTCTCACCTGCGGCGCCGACGATCTCGACCGTTTCCGAAACCTCGCCGACTTCGAGTTTTAGATCGACGGTGAGTCGCGCGTCCGCGGTGACGCTTTGACCGGAGACAAGGGCCTTCTTGTATCCCTTTCGCTCCGCCTCGATGGTGTAAGTACCGACCGGCAGATTGGTAATGGTGTAAAACCCGTCGTCATCAGTAGTCACCATGCGGTCGGAGTTGTTCGCGTTGTTGATGACCTTGACCGATGCGTTGGGAACGCTGGCCCCATTCGAATCCTGCACCGTGCCCGAGATGCGACCAACGACGGTTTGTCCGAATGTGTTTTGACAAGCGACGATGGTGACCAATAGGACACTGCAAATCTGAAGTGACCACAAAAGTGATGGTCGGGTTTCTTTTGTGCCTCGCATCGATCTGACCTCCAAATAAGTTTAGACACAGATTTTCACTGGGCTTCGCAAACGGATTTTCTAAGACTGTTAAGCGACCATGGGAGCCGCAAAAGCCGGGGCTGCGACCAGTGCCACCGCGCCGCGCAAGCGCGGGTGATCTTCAGCGGGCACGACGAGGATTTCTGTAGTGCCGCCGAATTCGGTTAACGTTCGCTCGCGCAGCGCACTGCGCACAATCGGTTCGATCAAGCTCCATGCTGTAGTTATTTCGCCGCCGATAAAAATGCGCGCCGGGTCGAGCGCGTTAACGATCGACGCCAGACCCAATCCGAGGTAACGCGCAGTGGAGTTGATCGCCGCGAGTGCTTTCGCGTCGCCGGCGCGCGCACGCGCGATCAAGTCTTCGACTGTGAAGTTGGCGGTTTCAGTGTCGCGCGGTCGCGGTTCAGATACATCCTGGCCGAGATAGCGAGACAGAGTCGCCAGGTTTGAAATGTAAGCTTCCCAGCAACCCGTCGCGCCGCACGAGCACTTTGGACCATCGATGCTTAGCGGCACGTGACCAAACTCGCCTGCCGTGTTGTGACGCCCGCGCAAGACTTCGCCATTCACCACAATACCGGTGCCGACGCCGTCCGAGACGCTCACAAATACCGAATTGCCGGAAGCGATGACGTCGCTCCGTGTGGCCCATAGCTGGGCCAGCGCGCATGCCTTACCGGAGTTCTCGATGTGAACCGGAATGCCAAGCGCAACTGCCAGCGGATCGCGCAGGTTAACGTCGCGCCATGCAAGCGTCGGCGCGTGCAGCACGCGGCCGTTTGCGGGATCAACCATGCCGGGCACTGAGACGCCGATACCCTCGCAAGCGCCGATCTCTTTGTAGTCGCCGAGTATCTGCTTGATGCGACGCGCCAGCTCCTGGATCAGTACGTCTTCGTTGCGATTGGTTTGAAAACTGCTGACGACGCCGAGCTGCCGGCCCATCAAGTCGGTGACGAGGATGTACGTGCGCGAGGCGCGAATGTCGACCCCGACGACGCAACGCTGCCGCGAGTCGATGTAAAGAAATGTTGGTCGACGGCCGCGCCCGACGGATTCACCGACCGCGCCTTCGAAGATTAGCGACTCACTGAGCAGTTCACTGACGAGCAGGCTGGCGACGCCGCGCCTGACATTCATGAGCCGCGCGAGGTCCGCGCGCGAAATCGGCTGGTGCGCGCGAATCAGGTTGAGTGCAATTTGCCGGTTGATTTCACGGCTGGTACCGCGTCGAGCGACCGTGAAATCGTGTGGATTGATCTTTCTCATACGATATTGTTCTTTATTAAGACTAATTAAGCGAACTATTTACAGGCAAAAGAACAGTCCTGAATTACTCGGATTTAGTTGGGTGACAGGGACGAATGAATTTGTCTAAACGCGGAACATATACTCCTCGACTGCGACGCTGTCAAGAGTTTTCTTGTTTTTTGCCAGGATTTCGCGGATGGATAGCGGCCCATCATTTCTCCTTTATGCGCCTTTTGTGCCTTTTTGTGGCTAACTATTTTTGTGCCTCTTTGTGGCTAAGACCGTGCTGAACGCCAGCGATCGATCGCAACTGCTACAACGATAATGGCGCCGATAATGATCTCCTGAATGTAGTTGGGCCAACCTACCTGCTGGCAGCCATTCCGCAAAAACGCCATGATCAAAGCGCCGATCATCGATCCGAGAATAGTTCCTTCACCGCCATTTAAACTGCCGCCACCGATCACAACCGCGGCAATGATGTCTAACTCAGATCCGGCGGCGACTGTTGGATCGCCTTGTCGCAAGCGCGACATCTGCATCACGCCCGCCAACCCAAAAAGCAATCCTGCCAACGCATAAATCCAAACCTTCAATCGATCCGTCGCGATACCACACGCACGCGCGGCAGCTTCGTTTGATCCAAGCGCAAACACGCGGCGTCCAAAAACCGTATTGCGCAGAACGACCGCAGCCAGCACTGCTAGAACAATCGCGATCCAAACGCCTGGCGCAACGAGCAGCCACGCGGGATTAGGAAACATCACCAACAACTCGTTCAACCACGTGCCCGGCATATTGACCGTCTGTTGATTTGCGAGCCACTTGGCGACGCCACGCCCGACGCCGAGCATCCCCAACGTCGCGATGAAAGGAACAACTTTCAAACGCGTGATCACCAGACCATTTACAACGCCGACCAAACCACCTACGAGGATTCCACTCAACAACGCAATCGAAGGCGGCATTCCGGCATTGATTCCCAAGGCGGTGACGACACCGGTCAAAGCGATCGTCGATCCAAC
Source organism: Pyrinomonadaceae bacterium (assembly GCA_025937955.1). Taxonomy (GTDB): domain Bacteria; phylum Acidobacteriota; class Blastocatellia; order Pyrinomonadales; family Pyrinomonadaceae; genus PSRF01. Next base: position 4,276 of record JAICQI010000196.1, on the reverse strand, counting down.
AGCCAGATCGATCCCGCCGCTGATGATGATCAAGGTCATGCCGATCGCGCCGATGGCAACGATCACTGTTTGTGAGAGTACGATGCGGAGATTGTTAGGGGAGAGGAACCGCGCGGGCGTGTCCATCAGCAGAGAGAAGATGCCGATTACGAGGAGTAATCCAACGAACGGGCCAACACGATTCAGCCACAGATTTACACGGATAAAAGACGGATTCACTTCAAGTATTGATCAAGAGGAGGATGTAATAGAGCGTTAACTTCCGGTGTTTCCATGTTTTCTTTCGTGACCAGCATCACGCCGGTGTCGATCTTTTTGCTGATCGGCTTGCCTTGCAGGCTCTCGACCATCGTGCGCACGCCGAGATAGCCCATGTTGAAAGGATTCTGAACTACAATGCCGTGCAACTGGTTGGCGTTGAGCGCGTCGATGAAGGCCTGGCTGGAATCGAAACCGACGAATGAAACTTTACCGGCCTTGCCGATGTCTTGCAGCGCCAGAAGCATGCCTGCAGTCGAGGATTCGTTCGGAGTAAAGATGCCCTGGATTTGGTCGCCAAACTGATTCAACAAATTCTCAGAGGCGCGCTTCGCTGTGTCGCGCGTGGCGCCCGCGTATTGATTTGTCGAGACCAGTTCGATCTCGGGAAACTTTTGTTTTATCTGACTTAGAAAACCTTCTTCGCGTTCGGTGGTGCTCGCTGAGCCTTCCGCGTAGCGCAACACGAGCACCTTTCCTTTGCCGTTCAAGAGTTGGCCCATGCGATCCGCGGCGAGCGTTCCGCCTTTGCGATTGTCAGTGGCGACGAAACTGACGAAGTCTTCCGATTCCAGACCGGAGTCGATGATCACAGTCGGCACACCGGCGCGACCGGCATCAGAGACAGGACGAACTAACGCGCGATTGTCGAGTGGCGCAAGCACGATCCCGCTCACACCTTGTGCGGCAAATCCTTCGACGACTTGAATCTGCTGTTCGCGATCGTCCTCACGTAGCGGGCCTTTCCAGATGACTTCTACTTCGGTGCCCTGTGCAGTGAGTTCGTTGGCAGCCTTGATGCTCCCGGCGTGAATGCTCTTCCAGAATTCGTGAGTCGTGCCTTTAGGGATGACGGCGATGGTGAGTTTCTTCTTCGTGTTCGGTGCGGGGTTATTCGAGTTTGTACAAGCTGCTACTAAACTGAGTAACACAAGCAAGAAGATAAATTTGCGCATCATTCGTTTTCCTGTTTGAGTTGTGATTCGCTAATTACGGGATTCCCGAGGCCACCCATTCCTTCGATCAGCACTTCCATCTCGTCGCCCGGTTTGAGAAACACCGGCGGATTGCGCGCGAAGCCGACGCCCGGCGGAGTGCCCGTCGCGATGACGTCTCCCGGCTCGAGAGTTATTGACTGCGACAAAAACTCAATCAACGCAGGCACGCCAAAGATTAGCTGATCGGTATTCGAGTCCTGCATCGTCTCGCCATTCAGCACGAGCTTGATCGAGAGCTTGTGCGGATCCGTGATCGTGTCGGTGGTGACAATCGTCTGCCCCATCGGCGCGAACGTGTCGCACGATTTTCCACGTTGCCACTGCCCATCAGAAAACTGAAAATCGCGCGCGCTGACGTCGTTGAAAGCCGTGTAGCCAAGCACGTAATCATACGCTCGATCCGCGCTGACGTGCTTCGCGCGACGTCCAATCACCACCGCGAGCTCCGCTTCGTAATCGACTTGTTGACTCGTTGACGGCAACACCACAGGCTCACCCGGCGCAATCACCGCGGTCGAGAATTTCGAAAACACCACCGGCTTTTCGGGAATCGGCATCTTACTCTCCGCCGCGTGGTCTCTGTAGTTGAGCCCGATACAGATGATCTTTCCCGGGCGTGGCACGGGCGCGAACCAGTAAGCATCACGGCTCGGCACCAGCCAGCCCTTGTCGCGCGCTTCCACGAGTGCTTTTTCGTCACGCACGAGTATGTCGTGCGTCTCGCGCGCCTTTTGAAACCATGGACCATCCATATCGAACCACGCCAAAGGATTCGCCGGCCGCTCATCTTTATCAAACAACTTCTCGCAGTCGAGACGGTATCCGGTATCGTGACCCTCGACGTGCAAGATAATCCCCATGCGCGGTGAGCGCCAGTTTGTTTCTTCAGTTGCGAAGGAGATGATGTGCATCAGTTTGGCTGGTTGATGATCACGTAGAGCTCCTGCGGGCCGTGTACTCCGATTGTCAGCGTCAGCTCGATGTCGGCAGTGCGCGATGGGCCTGTTATGAACGTGACCGCCGGGCTCAGCTCTTTGCCGTTTTGCAACATTGCTAACGTTTCGCCGAGAGTCGCGTAGATTGTTGAAGCATCGACAATGGCGATGTGAACTGGCGGCACAAGCGAAACGAGTCGATGGCGTTCGTGGGCGCTGTCGAGCACTAAAGTTCCTGTTTCTGCTATCGCCGCTTGAGCGCTGGTGATCCCTACGTCGAATCCAAAAATGTCGGAGGCGTTTGGCGTTATACCGAGCTCTTCGATCTCGAGATCGGTCATGTGCATCAGGCGCTCCAATTCGGGTGCGTCTGAGATGGCGATACGCTGAGCGCGAAGCTTTGTTTTTTGCAGAGCGCTGATGATTTGCGTGAGCGCACCTGCGATTTCACCTTTGCTGTGCGCGATGATGCAGTGACCATCAACCGCTTCGAGGTTTTGCTGGAACAACTCGATGAGATTTGAAGCGACAGGTTGAGCAGGCAGGACTACAGGAGGATCAATCGGCGATTCACGCGCGTCGAATGGCGCACTGGCTGCCAGGTGCGTGCGAATCGAACCGAAAATCTCTTGTCGTGCTTCGTTACTCATCAGACCACAACTCGTGAAAACTCCTGCGCTCTACGGGACGCAGATCACGCCCACTTGTCCAGGCTCGCGAAATCGGAACGACTCGCTGAAGCACACGGCCGGCAACCGCACTCATCTTGTACAACGCCGGGCTCATCATCACCCTGGCCCACAACTTAAACGCCAACCGCTCGGCCGGGCTTCCCTTGCGCTGCGAAATCTCTCCACGCAGGTGCAACAACAACCTCGGTATATCAATCTTCACCGGACAAACTTCGCGGCACGCCCCACACAAACTCGACGCGTAAGGAAGCTGAGCAGCCTTTGCGATTCCCATCAACTGCGGCGTGATCACCGCGCCGATCGGACCAGGATAGACCGACCCGTAAGCGTGTCCACCAACCTGCTGGTACACGGGACACGCATTCAAACACGCGCCACAACGAATGCAAGCAAGCGACTGTCGCGTGACCGGATGGGCCAGCATGCGCGAGCGGCCGTTGTCGAGCAACAGGATGTGCAACTCCTCCGGACCTTCGTCATGCGCGTGTCGTTTGGTTCCGGTAATGAACGACTGATAAGTCGTCAGTCGTTGCCCGGTGCCGGAGCGAGGCAGAAGCTTCAGGAACACGTCGAGGTCCGCGAAGCGTGGGATGACTTTCTCGATACCCATCACCGCGATGTGCATGCGAGGCAAACTCGTGGTCAAACGAATGTTGCCTTCATTCTCGACGATGACGATCGTTCCCGTTTCCGCGATGGCGAAGTTAACGCCACTGATACCGACGTCCGCAGCCGCGAAACGATCGCGCAGCGTTGCGCGTGCGGTACGAGTGAGTTGCCCGATGTCGTCAGTCGGGGGTATGCCGAGCTCAGCAGTAAACAGCTCCGCGACTTGTCCGCGCGTCTTGTGAATGGCAGGCGCGATAATGTGCGACGGCGGTTCGTCCGCAAGTTGAATTATGTACTCACCCAGATCCGTTTCGACCACTTGCATGCCGGCGGCTTCAAGCGCGGTGTTCAGGTGCGTCTCCTCAGTCGTCATGCTTTTGCTTTTGACGATGACTCTAGCTTTACATTCAGCGGCCAGCCCGCAAATGATCGCGTTCGCTTCAGCGGCGTCGCGCGCCCAATGAATCTTTGCGCCGCGACTCTCGGCCATGCGAACAAACTCTTCGAGATACTTATCCAGATGCGACAGCACCTCGTCTTTGGTCGCGCGCGCCTGGCTGCGCAGATCTTCCCAGTTCGGCAGACTCGATGCAGCTGCCTTACGTCGCTCGCCGAAGAGCGACGTGGCATTCTTGAGCGCGCCGCGCAGATGCTTATCGGCGAGTGCAGCCCGCGCATTCTCCCGAAACGTTTCGCTGCTGAGATGATTCATTTATTTATGGCTCAGTAGTTCCGCCAGATGCATGGTGCGCACCTTCGAGCCCTTGCGCGAGAGGCGGCCGCC
>JAICQI010000530.1 GCA_025937955.1 Pyrinomonadaceae bacterium | reverse complement strand
GGCCGCAAGGGTGATTCAGTTTGCGATGAAGGTGCAGTTCTAGCCACAAAGAGGTTTAGCCACAAAAAGGCACAAAAAGCACAAAAGATTTTTCCAGCAAGAAAGTTAAGGCGCCCAATCTTTATAGGATTGGGCGCCTTCGCTCATTCACCTTTATGTGCTTTTTGTGCCTTTTTGTGGCTAATACCTCTTTGTGGCTAAAAGCTGAGCTTGCCGGAGACCTGGATGCGGCGCGCGTTGTTGGTGACGCTGTCGTTGATGCGGCCGAAGATCGTCGAGGTGATGACCGCGGTCGGGTTGTCAAACGACGGGTTGTTCAGCACGTTGCGCGCATCGAGTCGCAGATCGAAACTCACGCGCTCGGTGATTTTGAACTTCTTCGCGAGCGATGAATCCCACTGGAAGTAGTTAGGCGCGAGGAAGAAGTTGCGCCCGGTGTTTCCGATTGTGCCCGGCACTGGAGCCGCGAACTGACTGCGCGTGGCCGCGTCGAACCAGAAGTTCCTGCCACTCTCCAGAACCAGCTGCCCACTGTTGCGCGTGCAACCATTGCAATCAGCGGTCGACTGCACGACGCTGCTAAGACTGTTGATGCCCGAATAGACGGTAAACGGCCTGCCCGACATCCAGATCACAGTGCCCGCCGTCTCCCATCCACCAATGACGTGGTTCAAAGCAGTCGGAACGCCGGAAAGGAACCTCTTGCCTTTTCCAAACGGCAGCTCGTAAGTGTAAGTACCCTGGAACACGTGGCGCCGATCGAAGTCAGACCAGGTGTAATTCAAATTACGATCTCGCAAGTCAAACGGAGTGCTCGACGCTGATTGTACCGATCCGCTCGAAACGCCGCTAAGCGACGGATCCCACGAGCGATTGTCTTTCGACTTGGACCAGGTATACCCGAACTGGAATCCCAACCCGGCATTTATCCGGCGCTTGAAGATGAACTGGAGTCCGGTGTAGTTCGAGTAGTCGTTGCTATCAAAAACGTTGAGGCCACCAGTAAACTGCGGAAACGGCTGCAGCAGAAACGGAAAACCATTTATGTCGAGCAGCCGGCGACCGACTTGTGCATTCGTACAAATCCCAGCGGGAACATCATCAGCCGAGGTGCAGGTTCTTTGTGAAAGAGTCAGAGCCGCGGCTCCTACACTCCCCTGTGTAATGTTAGTGGTGTTAATGGCGCGGAACCTTGCGGTGCCGGCGTTGGTAGCGGCGTTGCCTGCCATGAGCAAATTGATCAGCGGACTATTGTAAGAGGAGCTCGCCCTGATCTTATTAAACTCCTCAAGGAAATTAGCTCCGCCGGCCACTCCCGGAACGGACGCGAATATATTCGCCTGGTTGATGTTGTAACCACCAAGCAGATGGACCGCGTGTTTTCCAATGTAATTCACTTCGACGACGTTGTTTCCAATCTCTCGCTGAAAGCTTAACGACCATTCGTGAACTTGCGGGTATTGCAAATCCGGATCGATCACGCTCGTCGAACCCGTACCGAATGCCGCCGGCTGGCGCAACGCGTCAGGAGTTGAAGTTGGCACCAGGCCCGCAATCACTGGAGCCAGGTCTCTATAGAGACCACCGCCGGTACCGAAAGTCGAGTTGGTTGGGCCGACGGCGTTTCCGGGCGTGCTCTGGAAAATAAAAGAGCCAAACAGGAACGTCGCGATTCTGTCTGAAGCCATCCGGTAGTTACCGCGAACAGATGTCTTGCCGGTCTTAAATGGATCCCACGCAAAACCAACTGACGGCATGATCTTGCTGAAGTCGCTTTCGAACAGTTCGCCTTCAACCCATCTCACGGTGTTAGACGGCTGGGCGCCGAGTTTGATGGGTTGATTGGGAACCAGGATGGGCCGGCCGTTCGCGATGGAAGGAGTGAACTTTGGTTCCCAGCGCACACCCAGATCCAAAACGAAATTTGATCGGAGACGCCAGTTGTCCTGGAAATAAAAATCCAGTTCGGTGTAATCCACTTCGTTCAACCAGCGGGTTCCGGGCGGAAGGAACGCATTCCCATTCGGATCAGCGACAAAAGCCTGCGACACGTTTCCAATCTTTCCGAGCAGGTCGGCGATCGTGCTCCGCAGTCGCGTCAAGTCGTTGGCGTTAATGCTTGTGTTGCCGGAAGCAGGAAGATTGAATGCGGTGTAGAGTCCCGCAGCGTTACTGAAAGTCACCACTGGCTCGATCGCTGAGCCGGCAACGTTCGAACGATCGTCACGATGTCGATTGAAACGGAAATTGATTCCAGCTTTGAGTGTGTGCGATCCGCGAATCAGGGTCAGGTTGTCGATGAACTGGAGCGTGCGCACTCCGCGCGCGTTATAAGAGAAGTTAGTGTTTGGTGTTGCCGGATTAAGGAACGCGAAGGGCAAGTTTGCATCGGGAGTCGGTGTTGCAAAGCTGAAGAAGAATTTGCTGAGACCGAAAACAGCTTCATTGGTCAAAGTCGGAGTCGGAGACCAGCGCCAGTTAACGGCCAGGTTCTTCGGAGTGCGCGCAGTGTCTACGAAATTTGGTGAGTCAGGAAATACAGGACGCCCACCATTCACCGAATCTCCGAATGTGCTCTGGCTGCCTTGCGCGTAGCGAACGTAGAGCAAACTGTTGTCACGCAGGTTGAAATCAAACTTGCTGACGAAGTCCCACTGCTTCTCGTGTTGCGGCGAAGGGAAATTGAATCCGGCGGTGTTCAATCCGTCGCCGGTGGTGAAGTTGTTTGGCAATGGCATGTTGTTGATAAACCCGGCCAGCGTAGGATCGATACCGATTCCGGTCGGGTTATTCGCGATGTTGTATGAAGCGATGCACGGTGAATTTGTCGGGGGCGTGCCGTTACATGCCGGAAGGATGGCGCCGCCGGTGGCGTTGACTGCCGCAGTCGAAGTACCCGCGGGAGCGTTTGCCCGGCCCACGACGTAGCGGTACAAACCCTGCCGCGCTGCCTGTGTGTAAACGGTTCGCGTTACGAGCGCGGTGTCGTAGGCGCGCAGCAGTTGCAAGTTCACAAAGAAGAACGCTTTGTCTCTCAGCCAACCGCCCCTGGTGCCTTCGCCAAAGCCGGGATTGTAGAGTGGACCACCAAGGCTGCCGCCGAAGATGTGCTGAACAAACTGATCCTTGGGCAGGCCGGCGATTGTAGTGGGATAACTCTTGGCATCCAGTGCGGGCGTTCGATAATACTCAAACAGGTTGCCGTGAAAGTCGTTCGAGCCAGAGCGCGTGACGAGTGTGACCTGCGCACCACTGCTGCGACCGAGCTCCGCGGTGAAGTTGCTTGTCACAACCTGAAACTCCGCGACTGAATCAGGATTCGGACGCAGCGGCGTGAAGTTTGAACCACCGGCGGTGGATTCGTTGATGTCGATTCCGTCGAGTGTGAAATTGAAAGCACGATCGCGCGAGCCGTTGACGTTAACGGCGCCGCCGGTGTTACCGCCGAACACCACGCCCGGTTGAAAGTTCAAGAGGTCGAGCGGGTTCCGGCCGCGTGTGCCGACGATCGGCAAGCTCTCCAGCGTGTGCTGATCGATGGTGCTGCCGATGTTTCCCGAAGTGCTTGTTTGCACTTGCTCGGCGCCGGCCTGGACCGTCACCGATTCCGTCAGACCGCCCGTTTCGAGGGTGACGTTGATGGTGGCGGGCACATTGACGTTGACCGGGTTTGCGGTGCTGATGAATTTCTTGAATCCCTGTTTCTCAAAAGTGAGAGTGTATTTACCGACCTGTACGAGATCGAACGAGTAAGTCCCGCTCTCGCTCGTCTCAGTTGTAAACGAAACGGTGGTAGCTTCATTAGTCAGAGTCACCACGGCGCCTGGGACTGAAGCGCCGTTGGCATCCTGGACCGTTCCCGTTACCCGGGACGTGGTTCCCTGGCCGCTTGCAATTGCAACAAGACCAAACGTCAAGAGCAAAAACGCAATAATAGGTTTTCTCATACTGTCCTCGGTTTTAAAGAAGGGTTGAGCTACGAAATTTCGGACGGATTATATATCGCTTTTGGAATAATGGTAGCTAAAGATTTTTATCCTTTTGATAAGCATAGCTGATGGTGAAATTAGTGCTTGTGTCTTGGTGGTTGGTCATTTGTTAGACTCGTGCGCGATGGCAAGATTTGTATTCGGCTCGCTCGGGTTTGACACGCCCACCGCTGAGATCACCGCTACGCGTATTGATGAAGTGCTTCCGGTTTTGGAGTTTGCCGAAAGAGAGTCGAAGGCGGGATCGTGGGTAGCGGTGATGCTGAGTTATGAAGCAGCGCCTGCGTTCGATCCGGTGCTGGCGGTACATCAAGCTTCTGAGTTTCCACTCGCGTGGGCGGCAGCGTTCTCTGAAGCAGCAGAGATCACGACCACGCGGGGCGCGACAATCAATTCGAACTCGTGGGCGCCGCGCGTGAGTCGCGCTGAATACGATGCAGCCGTCACACGAATCAGAGAACTGATCGCTGCCGGCGATACTTACCAGGTTAATTACTCCTTCCCGCTCAGCTCAACATTTAAAGGAGACACTTACGCGTGGTATCGCAACCTCTGTCTCGCGCAGGGCGCGCAGTATTCAGCGTATATCGATCTCGGTCGATTCAAAGTGCTATGCCTTTCGCCCGAACTGTTTTTCGAGCGGCACGGGGATTGGGTGATCACCCGCCCGATGAAAGGAACGATCCGGCGTGGGCGTTGGCCGGCAGAGGATCGAGAGTTGGCGGAATGGCTGAAGCAGTCGGTGAAGGACCGCGCCGAAAACG
>JAICQI010000565.1 GCA_025937955.1 Pyrinomonadaceae bacterium | reverse complement strand
TCTTGCGGCAGCACGGCAGCCGCGCCTTTGTGTTGCCAGCAGCGTACTGGCCCATGAACGCGCCGCGAGCAGGGTGTGCCTTTCTTTGTTCTCGCCCCGCATAAGTAAGATTGTTCGATCGTGACTGGCGGCGAAGAATTTTGCGTGGGTGCGCTTGCCGTGCGCTGAATCACAAGTGGCGGCGGTTCGCGCCGGCAACCGCGACCGATCAGGATTCCGAAGCACAACATCAGGAGAGTCACGCAAGTGCGTTGAGCCCAGTGCGTCTTTACAAAGCGCCGGAAACATTTGTCGCAAAATCTGCGGCTGGTCCATATACGCCAGCGCAGCCGGACGATCTTCTCCCCGCACTCCGAGCAAAAGTTTGGACGATAATCCGTGAGGAACGACAAGTCGTGAGGTCCTTTCCTGCCTACGGTTCCGCATTATAGGTGATCCGCGCCAAAAGCAACCGATCCCCCGGTCAATTGCGTCCGAAATCAGCACGTTTGAAAAACTCAGAACGGGCGGGCATACTTTGCAGACCCGATTTCTCTATGCTTTATCGAAAACTCTTTTACAAGGTTCTATTTGTTGCATTTTTGAGCTCCTTCGCCGTGGTTCGAACCCACGCCCAGGAAGTCGACGACGTTATTCGCACTGAAAGTTCGCTCGTGCAGTTGAATATCGGCGTGGTTGACAAGCAAGGCCGGCCTATCACGTCGTTGACGCAAAAAGATTTTGTCGTCTACGAAGACGGAGTCAAGCAGGCGATCCAGCACTTCGAGCCCGTCGATGCGCCTTTCAGCCTGGTGTTGATGCTCGACATGTCGGGCTCAACGATCAACTTTCGCCAGCAATTAAAACTTGCCAGCCAGCGTTTTCTCGACGCGCTTGCGCCTGAGGATCGAGTTTCTGTCGTTCAATTTAATAAGGAAGTTAAGTCGCTCACTAGCTTTACGATCGACCGTATGAAGACCGCCTACGCAATCGAGATTGCTTCAGGCGCCGGTGAAACGCACTTCTACGAAGCGCTGAAGTATGCACTCAAAGAATTGGAGAAGGAAGGCAAGCGACGCAAAGCGATCGTCGTCTTAACTGATGGCCTCGACACGCATCATCGCAACTCAGATCGCGCCACGTTGTCGAAAGCGCAAACCGATGCGGAAGCGCTGGCGACGATCAATCCGCAATCGAGCAAGGACCTGAATAGTGTGCTGGCCTCTGCCGATCGACAGGGCGTTACGATTTATCCGTTGGCCCTGCCGTCCGGCGATCCGAAAAGGCTGCCAATACAGACACCGAACATCGTCGGGATTTATGCCGCCGCGCGCGCGCGTATGCAATCGCTGGCCGATCGCACGGGTGGAGGATTGATCGAGATCAATAAACTGCAATACATGGCACAGCTTTATCGCGAGGTAGCCGCCAATCTTCGCACACTCTACACCGTCGCCTATCAACCACAGGGCGACCGACCACGCGGCAAGTGGCACGAGATCAAGGTTGAAGTAACATATTCAGACCTGACAGCGCGCACCAAACCGGGCTATTTCGCCCGATAATTCGCGGCATTTTACATATCGGCTCGCAACCTTTAGTATTTAGCACTTCGCACCCGTAGCTCAGTTGGATAGAGTACCTGACTACGAATCAGGGGGTCGCATGTTCGAATCATGCCGGGTGCACCAGTGATATCAACGACTTGCGGCGGGCTGTACAGTCTGCCGCTTTTCTTTTGCGACAAACTTGCGACAATCTGTGAGTAGATGCCGCTGCCGATACTCTGACAACACTGTGATCGCTCCGCGCTTTCCTTGATCAGTTGCGTGGATGTACCGCATCGTCGTCACAATCGAGGCGTGACCCATGAGCTCTTTGATCTTCACCACGTCAACGCCGGCGTCGGCTAACCGAGTGCCGAACGTATGACGTAGATCGTGAAACCTGAAATCGGTGATGCCTGCCCGGCGGCAGGCTGCGGAAAAGGATTTCTTGACATCGGTATACCGCGTTCCGGTGTCAACCTTTTGCTCATTCTGCACGGTCCCGAACCGCCACTCGCCCTTTCGTTCTGAGTACCACCCTCCAAAGGCGTCAAATTGGTTAATATCGGAGGCATCCCTCATCTGTGTAACTCAATCGCGCCACCTATGGTACATTTAGTGGCGCGATAATGGGGAACGCGCCACTTAACAAACCATGTAATGGCGCGATTCGGATTTAATCGCGCCACTAACTCGATTGTCGATGTCCCAACAGCGGAGTTATTAGGGAACCGTGCCTAGAAAGCCACCTACCCATCTCGATGAACGGCTAATCGGGAACGTTGAGAACAACCCAAGCGGAATGGGTGTCGAGGAGTTGCTCCGTCTATTTCAAGGAGAAGTCAGTCGCCGGACGCTCCAACGGCGCTTATCTGCGCTGGTTCAATCTGGAAGGCTCATCACTGAAGGCGGTGGACCATCAACAGTCTATTTGCTGCCCACGCGCGGCGACCTGAACGAAAAATACATCCCTCTATCACCATCAGGTGCTGAGGTTCGAGGGCTCGTGCGAAGACCACAGACCGAGCGTACGCCGGTTAGCTACAACCGCGAGTTTCTCGATCAATACAGACCAAACGAAAGCCGTTATCTCACTGCCGATACAATTGCATATCTCGCTCGTATTGGTGCAACGGCAGACTTGGAGCGACCTGCGGGTACATACGCTCGTCACATTCTGAATCGACTGCTCGTGGAACTTTCCTGGGCCTCCTCTCGACTCGAAGGTAACACGTATTCATTACTCGACACAGAACGGCTTATTCAATTTGGAGAAGCAGCCGAAGGTAAAGATGCGATCGAGACTCAAATGATCCTGAACCACAAGGCCGCGATCGAGTTCATTGTGGACCAAGGTGATGAATTGGCTTTCGATCGTCAGACAGTTTTGAATCTTCACGCGCTGCTGTCGGACAATTTATTACCGGATCAAACCGCTGGCGGTCGTCTGCGTCGCATTGCCGTCGGTATACATGACTCTGTTTATCATCCTCTCGAACTTCCGCCACTGATTGAAGAATACTTCCAGCAGGTTGTTGACACAGGAGCGGCGATCCACAATCCATTCGAGCAAGCCTTCTTTGCAATGGTCCATCTGCCATACTTGCAGCCGTTCGAAGATGTTAATAAACGAGTATCCCGATTGGCAGCAAACATCCCGTTTATTCGTAAGAATCTATCGCCGCTTTCGTTTATGGATGTTCCTGAACGGGCCTATGTCGAGGGACTATTGGGTGTTTACGAACTCAACCGCGTCGAACTGCTACGCGATGTTTTTGTTTGGGCATACGAGCGATCAGCCAAGCGCTATGTTGCAGTGCGACAATCGCTGGGAGAGCCCGACAGATTCAGACTCAGGTTTCGGAATGAACTGACGGATGTAATAGGCAACATCGTCCGTGGCGGACTAGCCCCAGCCGTTGAAGCAGTCACGAAGGTCGCGCGCGACCATGTGCCGGCTGAACATCTGGATGATTTTGTTCGGATGACGATCAACGATCTTGAGAATCTTCATGAAGGAAATTTCGCGAGGTTTAGGCTACGGCCTTCGGAGTTTCAGGCCTGGAGCAAAATGCAAAGACGCTCCGACGAAGATAATTTCTAAGTCAGTTGGGCACCAAGAGCTTCTCGGTACTCGATTTACTGTAAGTTGCCGCTAAAGCAATTTGAGTAAAAAAGAATGCCTCTGATGTCTGTGATTGCGATGACAGGTTTGCTAAATATGCCTGAGTATTGAGTGAGCGTAAGCATGTCGGAAATTAATCGTTCGCTGCTAATTCTAAAGCCGAAGCAACCGTTTCTTGATTGGAGTCGAACGCTCGATGATAAAGATGAGGATCTCAGTCTCGAGGAGATCCATCACGATTCAACCGCTTATCTTATTCCGCAGCTTTGGCAGGATTCCGATCAGCATGAGCTGCTCGAATCGTATTACGACGTACTCTTCGAGGAGCAACTGGCCGGGTGGTGGACAGATGAAGCGGATTGGCCGGAGAAACGGGACCTGAAGATGTTTCTGGCTTGGTTCGAAGTGGAGTTTCATAGCCTGGTATTCGATCTCTGCGAAGAGCCGATTCGCGTAATTGAGTATGGAGATGATCAGGGCGATCGCTGAAACCCTTTAGTGGAATGCGGAGGCCACGCACCCGAAAAAATGTCATCGATTCGTCACTCGACCTCTGCAAACCGATGAGAATTGATGTCAAGAGATTGCACGAGATATTGGTCGCGGAGGTTTTAATCTCCTTACGCTAACTTAAAGCCAGCTAGACGATTCGACCTCAAAGACTCAAACCTGCATCCTGGGTTGCGACGATGTTGTGACAACACCCGCGAAAGTGGCAGTAATAGGAGATACCAGATGGACTCGTTGGCCGCTGCAACCTGTGACAAATGTTAGTAAATGCTAAGAGCCGTAACCTGATGCAGTGCTTCGGACCGCACTACGAATCAAGGGGTCGCATGTTTGAATCATGCCGGGTGC
>JAICQI010000139.1 GCA_025937955.1 Pyrinomonadaceae bacterium | reverse complement strand
CAGATCGGCGAAGACGCCGGCGGCTGTGACTTCCGGACCAGCGCCCGGGCCTCTGACGATCATTGGTTGCGTGTTGTAACGCGCGGTTTGAAAACTCACTATGTTGTCGCTGCCGCTCAGGTTTGCGAAAGGATGCTCGATCGGGTAAGTGCGCAGGCCCGCCGACATGCTCCCATCGCTATCGATCGTGCCCACGTACCGCAGCACCTGTCTTTTCGAGCGAGCCGAGTCGAGCAGTGTCGCAATAGCGTGATCGGATTTTTCGACCAGGCTCTCGACCTGCACCGCGTCCATCTCAACTTCAAGGCCCATCTCGCGCGCGAGGATGATCAGCTTGCGCGCCACGTCGATACCAGACAGGTCTTCGCGCGGATCGGGCTCGGTGAAACCAAGCGCGTGAGCTTCACGCACGACCTCGGAGAAAGTGCGCGGGCCTGCCAGTGAGTTGAAGATGTAAGAGAGTGTGCCGGACAGCACGCCTTCGATCTTGATGATCTGATCTCCTGTTTCGATCAATCCGCGAAGTGTCTGAATTATCGGCAGTCCTGCGCCGACGTTCGTTTCGTAAAGAAAGTAACGCTGATATTTGCGAGCGGTTTCGCGCAGGCTGCGATACGAAGCCAGGGGTCCGGCATTACTCTTCTTGTTCGGCGTGACGATGTTGATTCCGCGCGAGAGCCAGCTTTCGTACTGCTGCGGTAACTCAGCGCTCGCAGTGGCATCGATCAGCACGGCGTGTGGAAGGTGAGCCGCGTGAACGTGATTGATGAAACTTTCGAGGTCGGCCTCAGTAGCGCTCGTCTTCAACTCATCGCGCCAGTGGTCCAGGGCGATCTGGCGATCGTGAAGAATCATCCTGCGGCTGTTCATGATGCCGCGCACGCGCAAGTCAATGCCGCGCTCACGGCGGAGCTCTTCAATGCGAGTGGTGAGCTGATCGAGGAATGTGCCGCCGATCAGTCCGGCGCCGATCACTCCGATCGAAAGCGTTTGGCTCGAAAGATAGAAAGCGGAGTGCAGCGCTCGCAGTGCCTTGGTTGCTTCGTGTTGTTCGATGACGGCGGAGATGTTTCGTTCCGACGATCCTTGCGCGATCGCTCTGATGTTGACGCCCGCCTGACCAAGCGCGTTGAAGAATTTTCCGGCCATGCCCAGCCGTTCGATCATTCCGTCGCCCACCATCGCCACGATGCAGCAACTCTCTCGCAGGTCGACCGTTTGCACTTCTCCTCGCTGCATTTCCGCGAAGAACGTTTCCTCGACAGTTTTCCTGGCAAGCTCCGCTTGCGCACGCGGCACCGCGAAGCAGATCGAATGTTCGGAGCTCGCCTGCGAGATCATTACGACCGAGACCTCGACAGCTCGCAGCGCACCAAAAAGTTTGTGGGCCACGCCGGGGATGCCCATCATCCCGGTGCCCTCGACGTTTATGAGGGCCATGTCTTCGACTGCGGCGAATCCCTTGACCGGCATATCCGATGATGACGACGCTGAGATTCGCGTGCCCCGAGCCTCGGGCTTGAAGCTGTTTTTGATCCAGACGGTGATGCCGTTCGCGATCGCGGGCGACATGGTGTTTGGATGAATGACTTTGGCGCCGAAGTAGGCGAGTTCCGCCGCTTCCTGGTAGGAGAGTTCCGGTATGATCTGCGCATCTGTAACCCGGCGTGGATCGGCGCTGAATACGCCATCGACGTCTGTCCAGATCGTTACTTCAGCGGCGCCGAGCAATGCAGCAAAGATGGAAGCAGAGAGATCGCTGCCGTTGCGCTTCAAGGTCGTGGAGACGCCGTCGTGCGTGGCGGCTACGTATCCGGTGATCACGAGGAAGTCAGTTTCAGGCTGGTCCATGAGCCAGGCATTTAGCTTCTTTTGTGAGAGCGGCCAGTCGATGGCGATGGTGTTGCTGTTCGGTTCGACTATGAGCACTTTCCGCGTATCGAGCCAGTTTGAAGAGTGGCCGCGGGCTTTGAGATATGCGTGCAGTAATTGCGCCGACCAGATCTCGCCGTGGCCCGAGACGAATTCGACGATGCGCTCGGAAGGCAGCCGCGTTATCCAAACTCCTCTTAAGACCTCTGCGATCGCGTTGAAATCGGAAATGATGATTTCGTGGAGCGAGTCGGTTTGTGATGGGCCAAGCTGGAGCGCGGCCACTGTTTCGAGATGCCGGCGTTGAAGTTCCTCGAGTTTGGTTAAGTACAAGTTGTCGTTGCCGGCGGCGAGCTCCACTGACTGTATGAGAACGTTGGTAACCCCGCTCATCGCCGACACTACAACCGCCGTGCGTTCGCTTGGCTCACGTGCGAGCACAATTTCGGCGGCGGCCCGATAGCGATCCGCATCAGCTACACTCGTACCACCAAACTTATGAAGGACCCATTTCGAAGCCATAAGAGCAATAAACCACAAAGACACTAAATCACAAAATTAATTCGATTGAGCACCTCCTTGGAGTGCGGTAGCTTGCTACCGCTTTGGCTTGAGCTTCGAAATTTGTACCAAAGCGGTAGCAAGCTACCGCGCACCAAGGAGGTGCTATCAACCTCTCAGGCGTGAGGCGAGCAAGCCGGTGGCAGCGCTGAGATCGATGTCAGCAACCAGTAAACCTTCTTCTCCGTAAGGCTGATAGCAGAGCAGCGTGCCGTCAGGGCGTACCACGGCTGAAGTAGTGGGCGAGCCCGGGCTGGCGTAATTCACGGTTGCGAAGTAACAGGTATTCTCGGCTGCGCGACACAAGGCAGCTTTCTCGTGAAATGTGTTTGCGGGATCGGCGAACTGTGATGGCACATAACTACCGTGTTCCTGTTGATGAAAATGTGGGTGAAAAACGACGTGTGCTCCGCGACGTGCGGCCCAACGAACCGTCTCGGGATAGCGCCATCCCTCGTGACAGATAGCGATACCAAATTTCATCGCACCGGTTTCGAAGAGACGCCTTTCCGAGCCGGGTGAGTAGATGGTGTCTTCAGAAGGATCGAGTTGGACCTTGTCCTGAAAACCTGCGCGTGTTCCGTCGCGGTTTATTACCAGTGCAGAAGGTATGACATGATCGTCGATGATACGTTCAGTTCCCAGCACGACCACGACATTTCCTTTTGCGGCGGACGTGGCGATATTTGACCACGCCTCTTCGAGGAACGCGGCGTCGGGCGGTGCTATTTGCTTGCCCATGCCGCGATAGCCCGGAACGAAGCATTCGGGAAAGCAGATGAGATCGGCGCGCTCGGCCCCCGCAGCGGCGATCGCTTGCTGGGCCAACGTTACGGATTCTTCCCGAGTTGCAGGAAATCTGATGTTTGCGAGTGCGATTCGAAACATAGCCACAAAAGGCACAAAAGAGAGCGTTATATTAACTCAAGGAAGGACGCAATATGGGGGAAATACGAGTCCGCATGGCCTCGGAAGCGGATGCGTTGACGCTTGCCAGACTTCGTTACGAGTTCCGCTCGTCTTTTCATCAAGTGCGTGAGGATGAGTCGGCGTTTGTCGATCGGTGCACGGTGTGGATGCGCCAGCGACTGCGGAGTGACAGTCTTTGGAAGTGCTGGATCGCTGAATTGCAGGACACGGCGGTTGGCGACGTTTGGATACAGCTTGTCGAAAAGATTCCGAATCCGATCGAAGAACCGGAGTATTACATCTATCTCACTAACTTCTACGTGCGCGAGCAGTACCGCAGTCACGGCGTTGGGTCGATGATGCTGTCCGAGATTTTGGACTGGGTTAAGAGCGGGAACATCAAAACAGTGATTCTCTGGCCCAGCGAGCGCAGCAAAGCGTTTTACATCCGCCACGGATTTGCGACCACCGAAGAGTTGATGCAATTCAACAATGAGTAACGAGAGATTTGTCGCCAGCGATGGCGCAATGATTTGGATCACACAAATTGAACAAATCGCGCGTCTGATGCCCGCGGCGTTTCGAGCTCATCGAAGGCGCCGAACACGTCATCTGGTTGTCACACCACGATGAGCTGCGTGTGCTGCTGCGGGAGTTTGTCACGACGCTAGAATCGAACTCATCGAACCGGGCGTGGACTCATCGTCGAGAAAAGTAAACGTTCCATGCTCACGCATCTCGCGCGCGGCCCGTAGTAAGTTGCCGAAGGCGCAGCGCGCGAGGGCGGAGCCGACGCTGATGCGTTTAACGCCGAGATCGGAGAGCTCGGCGAGAGTAAATTGCACTCCTTTCATACCCATCAAAACATTGACCGGGCGATCCAGCGAGCCGACGACCGCGGCGATATCTTCCCTGGTCGCGAGGCCGGGTGCATAGAGCACGTCAGCGCCGGCTTCCTGATACATCTGCAATCGCTCGATCGTGTCTTTCAGATCGGGCCTGCCAACCAGATAGTTTTCCGCGCGCGCCGTTAAGATGAAAGGAAACGGAAGACCACGCACAACTTCCGCTGCTGCTTGGATTCGCTCAACTGCAAGTGCGCGGTCATAGATCGGATCTTCGTCGCGCTTGGTCGAATCTTCGATCGAACCGCCGACAGCACCTGTAGCCGCGGCCAACGTGATCGTTTCCGCCACAAACTCAGGCTCATCTCCAAAGCCGTGTTCCATGTCGATGCTGACGGGCAAATCCGTGGCAGCGGCAAGCTCCGCGGCGTGCGCCATCGTCCCTTCGCGACTGACGGCGTTGTCAGTCGTACCGATCGAGAAAGCATATCCAGCACTGGTCGTCGCCAGCGCCTCAAAGCCAAGGTGTTCCAGGGTTCGCGCGGAACCGATATCCCAGGGATTAGGAATGATGAACGTTCCGGCACGCTGATGAAGTCGTTCGAAAGCAGCGCCTTTTTCAGCTTGAGTCAACATATGAATCCTCTTTATTTCGGTGGAAGACCAAAGGTCCCTTCGACAACCTGCACAAAGTTTCTTTCTTCACGAAGAATGAGACGTTTGTTTTGCGCCATCGCGAAGTTGTCCATAGCTTCCGGATCTGATTTTAAACGCGCGCGATAAGTTTCGTACGCGGCGAGACTGTCGAATGCGATCAGTCCCCAGGCCACATCGTTCGTGCCTTCATGCGGCAGGAAGTAACCGACGAGGTAACCGCCGCAACGCGGAATAATGCGGCCCCAGTTTTCAGCATACTCTTTAAATGCGTCGCGCTGAAAGGGATCGATCTGGTAACGAATGACACAGGTAATCATGATTTTCTCCCAGGATAGATTTGGAGTGAAGCCTAGCATTGTTACTGCGAGAACAATTCGCTTATCATCAAACTATGAATGTAGAACAACTGGATGAGATAGCGGTCTCAAGAATCGCCGGAGCTATTGGTGAGCCGGCGCGTGCTCGCATGCTGTTTTGTTTGATGGATGGTCATTCTCGCACAAGCACAGAACTGGCAATCGTCGCCGACGTTGCCACTTCAACTGCCAGCGCGCACCTCAATCGGTTAAAAGCAGAACGATTAGTGAAGGTCATTACGCAGGGCAAGCACCGCTTCTACAGCCTGGACGGGCCGAAAGTCGCAAGAGTGCTCGAGGGCTTGAGTGTGCTCGTGGATCAACCACGCCGCAAATTCGTTCCCAACACGCCAACGCGGCTGCGTGCCGCGCGCGTTTGTTACGATCACATGGCGGGACACCTGGGTGTGCTGTTGCACGATCGATTCACACAGCTCGGGTGGTTGACGCACGCGTCAACCGCTGACGATGATTCTTACGATCTGTCTGCGACAGGCGTAGCAGCGTTTGAGACTCTTGGCATAGACGTCGAAGAGACGCGCCGGCTGCGACGCCGTTTCGCGTACGCCTGTCTCGACTGGAGTGAACGACGCCCGCATATCGGCGGCGCACTGGGCGCCGCACTGTTGAAGGTCGCGCTTAAGAAAAGATGGGTCTCACAAGATCTCGACAGCCGAGCCATACGCGTCACGAACGCCGGACGGCGCGAGCTATCAGTGAGATTTGGCGTCGAGGTTTTAGCAAACTCCGCGTCATTACCATACCACCACCGCACTGGTTGAAGACACACTTGAATCCACCAACTATTTTTAACAGCCTCAACAGGCAGGCTTTAGCCACAGATTACACGGATAAGACAGATCCGTGTTCATCTGTGGCTAATGAACACGTGGCACGTTGTGTGCACACTCTGTTGTTAGAACTGCGCCCAGCCTTCGAGATGTAAGAGGAGGATTGAAGGGATGACAAAGAGAAGCTTAATAGTTGGTCTGATCACACTTCTATTTCTTTTGACTGCCTATACCGTGGCCCTTGGCGTACCGCAGGTTAATCCTTCACTGGTGCGTCAGGTCAGGAAGGAACTGGTGACGCTACCGTACTACGGCGTGTTTGACTGGCTCACGTTTGAAACACGACGTAATGGCACGGTGGTCCTGCGCGGCCAAGTGATCCGGCCGACCACTAAATCCGACGCCGAAGCACGAGTCAAAGATATCGACGGCGTGACGAATGTAGTTAACGACATCCAGGTCCTGCCGCTTTCACCAAACGACGACCGCTTGCGCTCTGCGCTCTATCGTGCGATCTATGGCGGAAATTCGCCGCTTTTTCGTTATTCAAACCAGCCGATTCCATCGATTCACATCATCGTCGCTCGCGGGCGGGCGACATTGAAAGGCGTGGTGGCAAACAGAGGCGACGCGCAGATCGCGTACATGCGCGCTCGCGGTGTACCCGGTCTCTTCGAGGTGAGAAGTGAATTGCGAATTGAGGGTGACGAGCCACGTTAGATAGCTAACTTTTGGAGAGTTACAGAGGAATCATGAGGATACAGAAACTAGGAATCATCTTAACGTTGGCGATCGTGGTGGGTGCGTGTGGTCGCGGTAATGATGATGATTTTCGCTTGTCAACCACATCTCCGAACACTACAAACCCGGCTTCAACAACAGCCAGCAACCCGGCTGTCATGCCGGTCGCCTCGTATGCCGATGTCGTTAGTAAAGTGGCGCCGGCGGTGGTGACGGTTCATGCGTCGCGGCGCGTGCGCCAGCCGCAGCAGTATCCGTTCTGGGACGATCCATTCTTTCGCCAGTTCTTCGGCACTCCCGAACAGCAGCAACCGCCGGCTGAACGACTGCGGCAGGGCCTGGGCTCAGGTGTGATCATCGAC
The DNA here is from genome assembly GCA_025937955.1 of Pyrinomonadaceae bacterium. Classification (GTDB taxonomy): domain Bacteria; phylum Acidobacteriota; class Blastocatellia; order Pyrinomonadales; family Pyrinomonadaceae; genus PSRF01. Next base: position 3,218 of record JAICQI010000139.1, on the reverse strand, counting down.
GCGAATGGTTACATCGTGACCAACTATCACGTGATTGACGGCGCCGAAGAAATCAAAGTGGACTTCAGCGACAACCGTTCGCTTGACGCGCGAGTTGTCGGTACGGATGCGCCGAGCGATCTGGCGGTGCTGAAGGTCGAAGCGAGCAATCTGCCGGTGCTAACGTTGGGTGATTCGGATCGCATGCGCGTTGGTGATGTGGTGTTGGCCTTGGGAAACCCTCTGGGCGTTGGACAAACCGTGACGATGGGAATCATCAGCGCGAAGGGCAGGCAGACTGGTTTGAGCAATGGCAGCTTTGAAGACTTTCTGCAAACCGATGCCCCGATCAATCAAGGTAATTCCGGCGGCGCCCTTGTTAGCACCAATAGCGAGCTGATCGGAATCAACTCGCAAATACTTTCGACTTCGGGCGGCAGCATCGGATTGGGGTTTGCGATCCCTTCAAACATGGCGCGCACGGTAGTGGAGCAGTTGATCAATTCGGGCAGGGTCAGGCGCGGGCAACTTGGCGTCACCGCACTGAGGATACCGTCCGAAGAAGCTAAACGAATGGGTATCACACAGGGACCGGGAGTGGTCGTGTATCAAGTGCAAGCGGGAAGTGGCGCCGATCGGGCCGGGCTGCGCGCGGGTGATGTGATCACGGCCCTGAACGGTGAACAGATCAACGACCCAAATACATTTCGAAACAAGATCGCAAGCACACCTCCGGGAAGCGAGATCACGCTCAATGTCAGACGCGACGGCAGAGAACAGCAAGTCCGCGCAACGTTGGGTGAATTCACGCCGCCAGCCGAACGTCCGCGCAATTAGAAGGTTGAACTATCGGCTTTGATTCGGTAACAATCACAGCGGATGGCGTTTCTGGGAAAGACATCAGCGTTCCTGAGTATGCGCGCGCTGCGCGACCTCGTGTTCGATTCAATGGCAATCGACATGGGATCGGCATCGACAATCATCTCCGTGCGCGGTCGTGGCGTCGTAGTAGATGAACCGTCTCTCGTTGCGGTCGATACGTTAACAGGAGAAATAATCAGTATTGGCAACGAAGCGCAGCAGAAGTACGGGCGTGAGGCACGTGGCGTTGCCGTGGTCGCGCCATTGCAAAACGGCGTAGTCGCTGACTTCGAAAGAACAAGGGACATGTTGGCCCATTTTGTGGGCCAGGCCCGCGGTGGCATTTCGCATTTTAGCCGCCGCGCGCTGATGGGTGTTTTTTCTGACGTTACGCCGGTTGAACGTCGCGCGTTGCTGAGCGCCGCCCAACATGCACGTGTCGGGCGCGTGGGCATGATCGAAGAAGGGTTGGCTGCGGCCTTTGGGGCCGGCGTCAGCGTTCATGACTCCAAAGGTTCTGCGGTGGTTGATATCGGCGGCGGGACGACTAACGTTGCCATCGTCGCGGGCGGCAAGATTATTCGAGCGCGTGCCGAGCGGATCGGAAGTTCGCATATTAATGCTGCAATCATCAACCACGTTCGCCGCCATCGTGGGCTACTCATCGGCGCGCGCACAGCGGAACGCCTTAAGCTTGAACTGGCGTCAGCAACAGTACCAACTAACCTTGGCCGTCAGATTCCGATCAACGGGCGAGAGGTTGTGACAGCGATGCCTCAGTCTATTGAAATCACGGCGGGCGAGATCTATCCCGTCGCTCAGGAAGTGGTTCGTAACATTGTCGCGGGAATCAGCGCGACACTCGCGGAGCTTCCTCCTGAAGTCGCCGCTGATATCTACGATCGTGGCATCATCCTTACCGGTGGGGGAGCACAGTTCGGTGGTCTCGACGACTATTTGCGCGAGGAAACGAGGTTGCCGGTGCGAATCGCTGATGAACCAAAATATGCGATTGTGCGAGGGCTCGAGGCAATGTTCGACGAGCCTCTTTTGTTGCGGCGAATGGTACGAAGCGAGACTCAACTCGCCTTAGATTTGGAAAGTGATTTCTCGTGAGTGTGATAAACTGGGCCACCTCACATGACGTCTACGAAGTCCATACTGATCGCGGTTTGTTTAGCCGGTCTACTACTAATCGTTAATCCCGGCGAGACAGTCCAGGCACAAGGACGTGCCGAGAAACCGCTCCGCGTCCTCATTGATGCCAGCAAAGACGGCGGCGTGTGGTGGTTTCCGCAACACAAGACCTTCGATCAAAAGCAGAAGCATCAGGGAAAAATCGTGGCTGATTTCCTGCGCGGGCAAGGTTGGGAAGTGACTGAACTACCGCGCGGAGAAGTGATCACCTTCGAGAAACTTCGCGACACGGACGTCGTCGTCAGAGTTCCTGCTTATTATAGTTACACTCCGGATGAGCTCCTGGCTTATGAGGCAAGTGTAGCGGCAGGAACACGAGTCCTGCTTTTATGCGACGGTAACCGGAACGACTCGCTCGCCCACATGTTCGGGTTGCGTTTTGAGTCGCTCAGCCGGTTTGGCTCTGTCAGGCAATGGGTCCGGCACCCGCTTACGGCAGGCTTAAAAAAGCAAGATCTTACCTGGACCAGCATCAGCGAGGCGCCATCAAACGCGGTGCTGCTTGCGTGGCTTGGTCTGAGTGAAACGAACCCGCGTCCGGTGCTGGGCTACCTGACTTACGGTAAGGGATACCTCGTGTTCGTAGGGCAGGCGCTTGTCTCTCGTCATCCAAACCATTCGTTCGCGGCCGGTCTCGTCAATACAATACTTCACCACACTCCTGAAGAGATAAGGCAGCACTCAATGGCGGTGCGTCGTGTTCCGGAGGAACCGTTGGAGTCGTTGCCGCGTCTGCTGGAGCCGGCACCCGATGCAACGTTGCCACAGCGCGAGATCGGTGCGTGGCGGTTTGACTGGGAAGATGATCCGGCCGCTAAAGGGTACGAACTAGTTGTGCTCGGTCCTGCAGCGGTTTTTCCAATAGTGAATACTGTAACCACCAGCTCGGAGTATGTCGTTCCCGCCCGGGATGGTTACATCGCCGACCACAATCTCCTTGGGTGGAGTTGGCGCGTTCGGTCTCAATACCTTAATGGCACGTGGGGCCCGTGGAGCCGCGTACGACGATTCAACGTCAGCCCTCGAATAATAAAAGCGCCGAATTAAATCCTTCAGAATTGAACAAGTCAGGAAATAGAACAAGTCAGGAAGAGGGGCTTGACCCCCCAGCGGGGGGGTATAATAGCGGGGGCAACCCCCACGTCCAGACATGTTGAAATACAGGAGTGTTGTAATTATTT